>JBIHZT010000103.1:0-9082 GCA_044240265.1 Luteolibacter sp.
GGAAGCGGTAAACTTCTGAATACTGCCGCTGGTTTGGCTATCTACACCGGGATCATCAACGGCAGCGGACCGCTCACCTTGGAGAGCAATAACGGCACCGGCGATCGTTGGTCGTTCGGCAACACCGCCAGCGACTACAGCGGCAATACCATTCTTTCCGGTAGTGGAACCGTCGTGATCCAAGCCGACTCCATGGGTTCGGCAACGACCGCGGACCTGACTGCTGGTGCATTTGGCACGGGGACCGTGAGCCTCAATGGCGCGGGCATGCGCTCGACAACAGGCGCGGCCAAAACCATCGGCAATGCGATCACGATCGACGCCGACACCTCATTCCCCACCCTCGCTTCTGAAAAATCCCTGACGTTCAGCGGACCGGTGACGCTTACCGGCAACCGCACCCTCACGGCAAACATTGGCGCGACTGTGACAACCCAGACTCTGGCGTTCTCCGGCGCAATCGGCCAGAACGTTGCCGGCCGCACGCTCACCCACGCAGGCTCGGGCAAAATCCATCTCTCCGGAGACAATAGCTATAGCGGCGGCACGTATCTCACGGGGTCCGGCGTGCTCAGTATCGCCCACAGCAATGCTCTTGGCTCGGGTAGCCTGCTGCTTCAGTCCACCCAGACGAGCACTCCGACCACGCTCGCCATCTCCGGCGGCATCACCGTGACCAACCCGATCACCATGGACTCCACGACCGGCCGGGAAAGCATCAGCAGCACCGGCACCGGCAATAATGCCCTCAACGGCGGGATCACCATCACCGGCGCAGGCAGTAACCACCTCGCCATATCAAACAACCAAACCTCCGGCTCCCTGACTATTTCCGGCGGCATCAATGGTGCGACTTACGCTGGCAACGTCTCGCTTCGCGGCAGCCTGGCCGGTCCCAACGGTTTCATCAACGGAGCGGTCACCATTGCTTCCGAATTCCAGCAAAACGGCACCACCGACTGGGTCGTCAACTGCCCCGGAAGCACCTGGACGAACACCCGACTGATGGGAGCAGGCGGCATCATACTTGGCGCGGACGATGCCCTCGCAACCTCAGCCAAAGTCCTGTGGACCGCAGGAACCGGTGCCGTGGATCTCGCCGGATTCAACCAAACGGTGGCCGGCCTCGATGCAGCGGCAGTCACCGGAGCCAAAGTCACCAACACAGGAGCGGCGGACAAAAAACTCACCCTCAATGGACTGGCAGCCGACTACACCTATGCCGGAACAATCAATGACGGCAGCACGAACAAAGTCTCGTTGGAGATGAACAGCACGGGAAGAACCCAAACTCTCACCGGTGCCAATCTCTACACCGGAGCCACCACCATCACCGGCGGCACCTTGGCCCTCGCTTCCACCGGCTCCATCGACAGCAGCACCGCCCTCACCATCGCCGCCGGCGCGGAACTCGACACCACCGCGAAGACGACCAGCCAGGCCCTGCCCGCCACGGTCGTCATCGGCCTCAATGGCACCGCTGCTACCAGCGGCCTGATCGATGCCACCGGCAAGGCCCTCGACGTTGATGGAGCGACCGTGACCTTCAACGTCTCTGGCACGCTCACCGCACCGTCTTACGTGCTCGCCAACTATGGCAGCATCAGCGGCACCGCGGCCTTCGCCTCGGTCACTCCACCCGGCGGCTACACCGTGAACTACGGCACCGGTTCCAACAGCACGATCACCCTCGATAAAATCGCCGGTTCCGCCTACGAAACCTGGGGCGCAGCCTACAGCCTCGGCGCTGGCACCGAAGGCCTGGATCTGGACAACGACGGCATGAGCAACTTCGAGGAATTCGCCTTCGGTCTCATCCCCAACAGCGGCTCCTCGGTCAACCCGATCACCTCGCAGCTCAGCAAGACCAGCGGCCAGTTCACCTATCAACGCCTGGCAACCAGCGGCCTGACCTACACGATCTGGACCTCCAGCGACCTCGTCACCTGGACCCCCGATGCCACCGCCAACCAAAACGTCACATCGGGGACTCCAAACGATTCCGTGCTGGTCACCCTCAGCGCCCTTCCCAAGCCACTGACCGCCACGAAAACCTTCGTGCGCGTCAAGGCTGAGTGATCCACCGCCGGATTCAAAGCAACTCCCAACCAACGGCCACCCGCTCACCCGGGTGGCCGTTTTTCACTTGTTGGAAAGCGATTCCAGATAGTCCAGCAGGCTCGCGAATTCACGGACCGTCAGATTGTTCACCAATCCGGGCGGCATCAGGGAATTCGGCAGCTTGTCGCGCTTCACGATGTCCGCGGTCTTCCAGGTGAATTCCTGTCCCGCGATGTTGCGGGCTTTCACCAGGTCCGCGCTTTCGAAAGTGATGAATCCCATCTGCGGCGGGCCTTCCTTCAGCGTGAACAACTCGGTGGCAAATCCCTGCGCGATGGTTTTCCCGGGATCCACAATGTTTACCGCCAGATCGCCGCGGCTGTATGTCTGCGCGATGTTCCCGAGATAAGGACCCTTCTGCGGCTCGTCCAAGCCCGCCGCATGGCAGCTTGTGCAACTCTGGCGGGTGAACATTTGTTTCCCGAGCTCCACGTCGCCACGGGTTTTCAGAACTGCGGCCACGACTTCCTCCGGCTTGAGCGTGCTCACCAGCGGCGTCTTGTCCTCGCCTTTTTTCTCCAGCTTCAAGGTTTTCGCCGCCTTCTTCGCCGCCTCGGCCACCGCCGCGTCCGGGGCGTCCATCGCGGCCCTCACCTGGTCGTCAAGCCCGTGAAATCCCGTCGCCTCGATCGCATGCAGGATCTGCACCCGGCGCTTCGCATCCGCCCAACCGTGGTCCAGCGCGACTTGGGAAAGCTCGCGGGACTCCGGACTTCCCGCCTTGCGGGCGCTGAGCGCGAGCAATCCGGCATCCGCCCAGAGAGAGACCGCGCCATCCATCTTCGCCGCCTGCTCTTCGAGCAGTTGGTGGTGGTTCTCAAGCTTCGGCGCGGTGAGGAAAGCGGTGATCGCGTTTTTCGCCGCCTCCGTCCCTTTGATTTCATTCAGTCTGGCAAGGACCCCGAGCGACGCGAGACAAGCTTCCTTCGAGTCCGTTTTTGATAGGACCACGACCGCCCTGGCCTTCGTCAGATCGGACGACGGCTCCTTCAGCGCCGCAATCAGATAGGGAATCAGATCGGCCGGAATCGTCTCCGCCGTGGCCAGTTGCGCGACCAGATCCGGCAGCAGCGCGGGGTCCTTCTTCGCCAGCATCACCAGGCTTTGCAGCGACTCGTTCAACTCGATGCGATTGCGCCGCATCTCGGAAATGAAGGCCGCCATCGTCTCCGGCTTGCCGTTTGCCAACTCGGCCTTGAGCGCCGCCTCGATCTTCGGCATCTGGCTCCACGCCTCCGGCTGATAGTAAGGCCCGCGCGTGTCCGGGCGGGTGCCCCACGAATCGCCGTTCCACTCGCCCTCATGGAAATACAACCGGCACAGCGCGCCAAGCAACCCGCTGCGGGCGGCAGGCGTCGGCGCGGACGAAAGCCGCGCGATGAGTCCGTCCACGACTTCCGGCAGATGCATCCGCATCAGCCCGCGCAAGGCTCCCGCGCGCTGCGCCGGCGCGGCGGATGCGTTGTCAATCACCGCGAAACACGCTTCGGCGGCCTGCAGCATCGCCAGCGAGCGGAACGCCGTGTGGGCGAGCACCGGATCCGCATCACCCAACTGCGTCGCGATTTGCGGTGCCAGCCCCTTCATGTTCTGGCGGGTCGCGCCGATGACCGCCTCTAACCGCGTCCGTGGATCCGGACTCCGCAACCCGGCGGCATACAAATCCACAGGTGCCGTCGTTTTCCCGCTGGAAAAACCATCAAGTCCGGCATCCCCCAAGGCGCGCAGGACAAAGCGCTGGAGTCCCGGCTCCGCCGCCAGAGGTGTCACCGCCTTCACAATCGAATCCGCCGATCCAGCCTTCACCGCCCGCTGGGTGAGTGCGTAAAGCGCCGCCACCCGCGCCGGCAGCGGTTTGGCCGGATTTCCTGCCAGAGCGAGCAGCGCGTCCTTCATGCCCGCCGTCCCGGGCCGCCGCAGCAGCGCCCGCTGGGCTTCCAGCGTGCGGACCTGACTGGCTGATTCCAGCAGCCGCAACAACTCTGCTTCACCGGCTTTTGAGAAATCCGGCAATGGCTCCGGCTTAAAATCTTTCGGCGTCACCCGCACGATGTAGCCGACATCCGGCCCGTCCCAGTTGAAGGTCGCTCCCTTCCAGCTCGCCTGATAGATCGCGCTCATCCCGTCCACATCCGCATCCGTCGGCCGGGTCATCCGGATGAGCGCCTGCGGCTTGGCCGTCTCCTTGAAAGTCGCCCCTTCCGGCTTCACCGAGTGATGCCACAGCGCGCCGGTCCCCCAGTCGCAGGTGAGTGGCGCATTGTTCCATTTCTCGGGAATCCCCGGCTCGGATAGATAGGCGGAGCCACATCCCGAGCCGCCACCGTAGTCCGCCAGCGGCTGCACGATCTCCTCGCCGAAGTTGATATACATCCGCGGATACCCGTGATCCTCCAGCCCGGTGAAATGATGGAACCGAACATCCCAGCCGCCACCGTCATTCGTGTTGTCACGGGCGAAAAGGTCCAGCAAGGGACTGATCGGCGTGCCAAGGATGTTGCGCGTCCCGGTGCTGAAAATTTCCATCCCGCTGCCATCCGGCCGGAACCGGATCACGCCGCCCGCCCGGTGCTGCAAGTGCCTGCCATCGGTTCCCACCGCGTCCTTGAAGCCGAAATCACCGCCGGAAATGTATAACCACCCGTCGATTCCGAGACTCAGCCCGTTCGTCGTGTGATCCGCCGGCCGGTCCTTGAAACCGAAGGCGATCCCCGTGATCAGCGTCTCCTTTTTTTCCGCAAGCCCGTCGCCATCCGCATCGATGAAGCAGCTCACATCCGGCGGATGCACCACATAAAGCCGGTCGTGATCCCAGACCATCCCGCGCGGCGAATCCACTTCCTTGACGAACTCAGTCGCCTGGTCCGCCCGCCCGTCCCGGTCGGCATCGCGCAGCCGGATGATCCGCCCGCGCTGCGCCGCCCGGCCCAACGAGCCATTTCCATCCGAGGCCACGTATAAATCCCCGCCCGGCGCCGCCGCCACATACACCGGATAATTCGCCTCCGCAGCCGTGGCGAACAAGCTGACGTCGAAGCCGTCCGCCACTTTCACATCCTTCAGAATCCCCGCCTCCTGCTCCGCGCCCAGCTTGGAAATCCTCGGCGGCACGTTCCCGCTCTTCTTTAAATCCGCCTCCGCGGCATTCGCTGAAAACCAACAGAAACCAAAGCAGCAAGTCGTGGAAAGTAAACGCATGAAGGAAGTGGGTGGATGAATTTGAAAGAGTTGCACAGCCGGCCGGACTACCGGAAACCAAAGAGGAAACCCATACAACACCCGCATCCGCCATCTTTCAGCCGCATCCGCGCCACGCTCACTACTCCTGCACCACCCTCACCCGCAGAAATCTGTTCCCCGCCCCGACCGCCGCAGTGTCCTTGACGGTGAGCACCATGCGGTCCGCCTGATCCTGCGCGGTCACGACCTGCGCGTGGGCGAAGCCGTTGGCCGATTTCCAAATCTCCGTCCACGGACCGGACAAGCCGTCGTTGGCCTCCACCGCGTAGCTCAGCCCTTGGGTGAATTTCCGCACCGGGAAGGTCAGCGTCGGGTATTTTGGAGACGTTCCCGCGCTTCCCTGGAAGACCGTCTGCGCCGAGGGACTCCCCGCCCCCGGGTCGCCGAGAAACGCGAATTCCTGAAGATTGTTCCACGCATCCGCATCCGGATTCTGACCGCCCGCGCTCTGCCCGTTAGGAAATGTGCTCCGGCTCGCCCAGGTGGTGTAGGTGTCGTTGAGGGTGACGGCCACGGTTTGAGTGGTCGTGAGATTGTCCAGATCCGTGGCGGTGAGCGTCACGGTCGTCTGGCCGCCTGAGAGACCGACGAGACGAAGCTGTCCGCCGACGATACTCGCGGATGCAACCGAAGGGTTGGTGTTTCCGGTGATGCTGTAGCTGATCGTGGGAACCGGCGTTACGGAGTTGATCTTCAGCAGCTTCGTTTGATCCATCGGCGCGGGCACGCTGGGAACATTCAAGGGAAAATTCGTGAACGGCGTGGCGGAGGCGCTGCCATTGAGGAACAAGTTGTAGGTGTCATCCGGCAGATTGCTGATCGCCTGGGCCACCGCCATACCATTGCCCGCGACCCGGCCGAAAACCGTAAAGCCGCCGTTCTGATAGTCCAGATTCGCCCGGTTGTCCCCGAGACTGACGAAGAACTGACTGGTTGCGCTGTTCGGATCACCGCCGAGCTTGGCCATGGAAACGGTCCCGAACTCATTGGCGATTCCGGGTTCGTTCACCACCGTGGGATTGGTGACGACGCTGTTGAAATTACTTCCGACGCCGGTGCCCTTGAAGCCCCCGCCTTGGATCACGAAGCCCGCGATGCTGCGGTGGAAAACCACATCGGTGTATTTCCCTGAGTTCACATAGTTCATGAAATTCGTCACCGTGGCCGGAGTCGCGGAGTCGAACAGAATGAAATCCATGGTGCCGAGAGTGGTGCTGACGCGCACGGCGGATTCCGCCTCGGCATCCGTGAAAGTTCCGGCCAGTGGTGTGTCGCGGACGGCTCCGGGATTTGCCGTCCAGGCCGGAATCACCGTGCCCACAACGGGAGCTCCCGCCGGCGGACGGACGCGGATGTAAAAGGTCTGGGTCAGGACACCGCCGTTCGCAAAGATCACCGAGTAACTCAGCGCGTAATTCCCCAGCGCGGGATAGACGCCGCTGAGAACGCCGGTGCCGGTGTCGAAGGAAAGCCCGCTTGGAATCCCGGTCAGCGCCCGCGAGACGACTGCGGATGATGAACCGGAAATCTGGGTGAACGAGTGTGAAAAAGGACCTCCCGGCGTGCCGGAGGTCCCGGTCTTGCTGGTCATGCCATCCACGGTCGCGGTTGCTGAATTGGATTCGCCAACACCATTTTCAGCCGACAAAACGTATGGTTGAACAATAAAGTAATAGGTTTTGGTCGCCTCAATCGTTGGTGCTACGACCTGATAACCTGTCACGTTCGGACCTACCGCGCCAAGATAAGAATAACTGACACCGAAGCCGGCGTCCGCAGGCAGATAGAAAACATTGTAGCCGGACTCGTTCTGAACATTTGGCCATGAAAGATTGATGGCAGTCTGACCTGGGACAGGAGTTGCCGTGAGGGTGAAGACCGTGGTGGTGATTGCCGCTGAAGTGGATCCGACCGAATAGGTGAGACCATCGGTAGCCGATACCCTGACGCTATAGATCGTATTCGATGCAGCCCCGCTCAATGAAAGACCGGTAATGCCGGTGCTGGCGCTTGTTCCCGAGGACGACGTTCCCAAAACAAAGAATGCTCCGCCATTAATACTGATTTCAATACCCCACCCCGTCTCGTTCGTAGAGTTGTCGTTCCAACTGACATAGAGCGCCGCACTACCCGAAGCATCCCCAACGCCGGTTACCACGCAGTTCGAAGGAGCCGCCGGAGCCACCGCGCGGGCAAGCAGGGACATCCCCGAAAACGCCAACAACAAAAATAGCCAGAAACGTCGATCCGCCGATGAAAACATAAAAGTGAATGAGAAGCAATGGGTTACGCAGCGGAAGATCAGCAAAACCGCCCCTACCGAGTCAATCCCGCAATTCCGACCGCCGGTCAGGGTAGCCGCAAAATCGCCGACCGCAAATCCTCGGCCAAGTTTCCAGTCCGCCGCTTCACTCGTCCCTTCCCACCCGCCGGATTTCCCACTACTTCTCCGCCGTGCTTCGCTCGCTGCGCCTGATGGATTTCCGATGTTTTGAATCGCTGGACCTGGAGGTCCCGGCGGAGGGCGCGATTTTGACCGGCGACAACGCGCAGGGGAAAACCTCGATCTTGGAAGCGCTGTGCGTGCTCGTCCGGCTGCACTCGCCGCGCACCCACCGGATGACCGCGCTCGGGCGCTTCGGCGGCAAGGGATTCGGCATCGCGGGCGATCCTTGGGGCTCGGAGCGGCAGGTGCGTCATTCCCGTGAAGGGCTGGTTTTGAAGGCGGATGAGGAAATCCTTCCGAGCCAGACGCGCTACCTCGAAGACGGCGGTCTGATCGTCTGGATGGGCAACGAGGACCTCGAACTCGTCCGCGGCCCCGGCGAGGGACGCCGACGTTATCTGGATTTCCTCGGCGCGCAGATCGATCCCGCCTACCGCCGCTCATGGTCGCGCTACCGCCGGGCGCTGCGGGCGAAGAACCTGCTGCTCAAGGAGAGCCGGCCCCGCGATGCGGAAATTTTATCCTACGAGGAAATCCTGGTGGAACACGGCAGCGTGCTGATGGAAGCCCGCGCCCGCCTCATCGCGGAGCTGGCGCCGCTCGCCGCCGAGGCCCAGCGCGTGGTCAGCGGCAAGGACGAACCGCTCACGATGCACTACCTGCCCGCCAGCGGCCCGGACTTGCGGGAATCCATCCTGCAGGCGCGCGAACGCGAAACCCGCCTGCGCCAGTCGGTCGTCGGCCCGCACCGCGACGAACTGGACCTGCGCATCCACGGCATGCCCGCCGCGGAGTTCGCCAGCGAGGGCCAGCAACGCACGCTCGCGCTGGCCCTGAAGCTCGCCCAAGGGAAATTGCTGGAAAGCCACGGCGGCAAGCTGCCGATCTACCTGATGGACGACATTTTCGGCGAGCTCGATCCCGGCCGCCGGAACGCGCTGATGAACCACCTGCCGCCGCTCGCGCAGAAATGGATCACCACCACGCATCTGGACTGGCTCAGGGAGACACCGCCGCTCGGGGAAATCGGTCGGTTCCGCGTGGTCGACGGCAGGGTGACCACAGTCGCCAAATAGGCCGGATCAGGTGTATTTCATGAAGGCGGTGTAAACCTCCGAGGGAATGTCGAGCAGGGCGTAGTCCTTGGAGGCGACGAAGAGCAGGCTTTGCTTGCCCTTGCCGAGCAGCTCGTTGTCGGAGCCGAAAATCTGGTGCTCGAGGGTGCAGAACTTGCGGTTGAAGTCGGCGACCTTGATCTTCACGGTGATGGTGTCG
>JBIHZT010000656.1:0-2556 GCA_044240265.1 Luteolibacter sp.
GGGCTTTGTATCAGGCGTGCCGGGAGAAGATGCCGGTGGAGGCGCGGACGTTTTGGGATGCGAAGCCGGATGCCGTTTTGGATGGAATCGGCTCGGCGGGAAATGGGGCTCAAGCGCGGGCAGGTGGTTCTGGTGTTCCAGCCGGTTTCCATCGAGCTGTATGAAATCCTGCTGGCGGCATTTCACGCGGGACTGCGGGTGATGCTGGCGGATCCATCGGCCGGGCGGGAGTTTCTTTCGCATTGCTGCCAGCGGCTGTTGCCGGATGCGTTTTTCGGATCGTGGAAGGCACAGTGCCTGAAACTAACGGTCGAGGAGATGCGGGGCGTCCGGCTTTCCATTTGTTCTGGCGGGTGGTTCCCAGGTGCCAATGCCTGGCGGACCGATGTGGCGGGTGGTTCGCCGGTGGAGTTGTCGGAGGATGAGGCGGCGTTGGTGACTTTCACGAGCGTCAGCACGGGCAAACCGAAGGCGGCGGTGCGGAGTCATGGTTTTTTGTTAGGGCAGCATCGGGCGTTGTCAAAGGCGCTGGATTTTGTGGCGGGCGAGGTGGATTTGATCACGTTGCCGGTGTTTGTGCTGGCCAACCTGGCATCGGGACTCACGAGCGTGCTGGCGGCGACGGATCTCGCCAAGCCGGGTTCGCCGGATGTGGCGGCGGTTAGTGAGCAGTGTGGGAAATTCCATGTCACGCGTTGTGCGGCCTCGCCTGCGGTTTTCGAGGTATTTCTGGCGTCGTCGGCAGGAGTTCCCGCGTTTGAAAAAGTTTTCACCGGAGGCGCGCCGGTGTTTCCGGATTTGCTGCGCCGTTTGAGAATTGCCCTGCCGGACGCTTGCATCCACTCGGTTTACGGATCGACGGAGGCGGAACCGATCGCGCATTTCCCGGCGGATGAGGCGAACGAGGATACCGAAGAACTGACCCGGCGGGGTGGGGGACTTTGTGCGGGTGTGCCGGTGGTGGAAGTGGATTTACGGATATCCGCGATCAGTGGGGGACTCCGCTAGGGCCGCTGGCGGATAGTGATTTCGCATGTCTAGCAGTCGAAGCCGGGCAGGCGGGTGAGATTGTTGTCAGCGGGGATCACGTGCTGCGCGGATATCTCGGCGGCATCGGCGACGAGGAGACGAAGATTCATGTCGGCGGACGAGTCTGGCACCGGACGGGAGATGCCGGGTGGATGGATCCGCTAGGCCGCGTGTGGTTGCTCGGGCGCTGCGCGGAGAGAATGCCCGGTGAAATTTTGTGTTATCCCTTCGCGATCGAATGCGCGCTGCGGGAAGTGTTTCCTGAAATCCGGATGGCGGCCCTGGATTGGGAGGGGCGCAGGACGTTGGTCGTTGGGAAAAAATGTGATTCTGCTGAGGCCGGTGAGATTGAAACTCTGGCCGGAGACTTCGGGATCGAGCGTGTCGTTTTCGTGGAAGCCATTCCGCTCGACCGTCGCCACAATGCGAAGATTGATTACCCCGCGTTGCGCGGATTGTTGAATGCGTAGCGGCGACAGGTGATCGCCGCTACGGCACGAATCATCAGGCGATCACTTCCTGGTGGAAGCTCTGCCAGTCGTCGAGGTTGTTGAGGTTGATGGCGTCGAGGATTTTTCCTTCGTCCGGGATGCCGCAGGCGCTGAGGATGCTGGTGCGGACATCGTCGGTGTGGTTGTAGCCGGTGATGGCGGAGTTCAACTTCGCGACAGCGGCGGCATCAAGCGCGCCGCCGGATTGTTCGAGCACCCAGGCTTCGAGTTGCGGATAGGTCGGCTTTTTGTCGGCGATGAAGCTTTCGAACTCAGCCTTGTCGAGTCCGAGGCCGCTGAGGACCATTTGGTCGTAGCCTTTGCCGCAGGACGGATAATCCGGGTGGAGCTTGCCTGCCGCACCGAGCGAGGCTTTTTGCCAGAGTCGTGGCAGGTGAAGGACGCCGAGGGGGCCGACGGAGCCGGAGCTGATCAATGGGATGATGTTGGACATGATTTTTGGGGTTGGTGAGATTTTGTGGGGTTTTGGCCGCTGCAATCCATCGGGCAAATCGGGCGGATTGCAAAGAGAGATCGCCGATTTGGGAAAATTTCGCGTTTCATCTGGTCCGGTTCCGGTTCAAATCCGCCGCGCCGCGCAATCCGTGCGGGAAAAATCTCACCCATCAATCTCACCACCATGTGGAAAGGCCGCTTCTCCCAAGATACTTCGTCACTCGTCCAGCAATTCGGCGAATCCATTTCGTATGACTGGCGCTTGTTCCCGCACGACATCGCCGGGTCCATCGCCCATGCGCGGGCTCAAAAAACCATCGGCTTGCTGACGGATGACGAGTTTTCGCAGATCGAAAACGGCCTGAAGGAAATCCTCGCGGACATCGAGGCCGGAAAATTCGAGTTCAAGACATCGCTGGAGGACATCCACATGAACATCGAGTCCGAGCTCACCCGCCGCATCGGCGCGGCGGGCGCGAAACTCCACACCGCCCGCTCCCGCAACGACCAGGTCGCCACCGACACCCGGCTCTACGCCCGCACTGAAATCGACGGCCTGCTCGCCGCCATCACCGGCCTG
>JBIHZT010000657.1:0-2555 GCA_044240265.1 Luteolibacter sp.
GACCAGCGCCGACAGCGCGACCGGTATCCATTTGAGAAGCCCCGTTGCTTCCGGATCGACGGTCCGCCCGGCGGAATCCGCGGGCTCGGGTGGGTTTGATGGCATCGGTGGGTGAAAGTGTTGGACGATTTCCGAGCAAAGTATTGCCGACGGTCTCCCGGCTGTCAACAATCCGCCCGCTTCCCCGTTTATCGCTCATTTTTCTCATGAAAATCATCAGTGGAACCGCTCACCGCGCCCTTGCCGAACGCATCGCAGAAAACCTCGGCCAACCGCTTGCCGACGTCCATGTCTCCGCCTTTCCCGATGGGGAAACCGAGGTCAAAATCAACGAAAACGTCCGCGGCGAGGATGTCTTCATCGTCCAGCCCAGCTGCCCGCCGACCAACCACAACCTGATGGAGCTGCTCATCATGGTCGATGCCGCCCGCCGTGCCAGCGCCGAGCGGATCACCGCCGTGATGCCGTTTTTCGGCTACGCCCGCCAGGACCGGAAGGACCAGCCGCGCGTGCCGATCACCGCCAAGCTCGTCGCCAACCTGCTCACCTCCGCCGGCGTCAACCGGGTACTTACGATGGACCTCCACGCGCCGCAGATCCAGGGCTTCTTCGACATCCCGGTCGACCACCTCTACGCAAAATCCGTGCTCATCGGCTACCTCCGCCAGCGCCACCCGGACACCTCCAACCTCACCGTCGTCTCGCCGGACGTCGGCGGCGTGAAAATGGCCCGCGCCTACGCCGACGCGCTCGGCGCAGAACTCGCCATCGTCGCCAAGCACCGCGTCAGCGCCACCCGCGTGGAGGCGATGAACGTCATCGGCGAGGTCGAAGGCCGCGACGTGCTGCTCGTCGATGACATGACCGAGACCGCCGGCACACTCACCGCCGCCGCGGAAATCCTGCACAAAAGCGGCGCCAAGCGCGTTTACGCCGGCGTTTCCCACGCGATTCTCGGCGATCTCGCCCACCAGCGAATCCGCGACTCGATGATCGAGGAGGTCATCACCACCGACTCCGTGCCCCAGGCCGCCGGGCCGAAAGTGCAGGTCGTCGGCGTGGCCCCGCTGCTCGCCGAGGCCATCCGCCGCATCCACGGCGGCCAGTCGATCACCTCGCTGTTCTCGGTTTGAGGATGGAACGGAAGGTGCCCGCGAGCATATCGCCGGACACTAGGTGAGGGGGAGCTTGTCAGAGTTCGTCCTCGGTCACCGGAATGAGCTTCATCAGCGCGCGCTGGAGTCCGGTCTTAAGAGTTTGGCTGCCGTGGATCGGAATCACGAGACGTTCGCTCCGACCACCCATGGTGAAGATGTGATGGCTGCCGTTGACCCGAGCAAGCTGCCAGCCCTTGTCTTCCGCCAGCTCGGCCAGGCGCTTGCCCGAAACAGCCTTCATACAGCCACTTCGAGGACGTTCGCTTCCAAGGCACCGTCTTCCGGTTCGGCGGCCAGCAGCCAGCCTTGAATCGCCTCGCGCAAATTCACTTCCAACTCCGGCAGTGTCTCGCCTTGGGTGAAGCACCCGGGCAGGGCTGGCACTTCCGCCCAGAATCCGCCTTCTTCCGCTTCGTGAATGATCGCCTTGAGTGTCATGGTTTGATCATAACCGGTCCTTGCCCCACATCAACGTGGAATCCCGAATCAGCTCGTTTCCTGAAAAAATTCGAACGGACAAAGAATCAAAGAAGGGCATTTGCGGCGTATTCACCCACCCGCCCCCAAAACAAATTTTTGACAAGTCCCGGTCCGGCCGTTACACCCGCCGTCCCCGTACTGGGTGCAGTAATCCCCGGCGGCAATTCATACACAACGACCACACGTCATGGCCAAGAAGACCACACTCCAAGCAGCTCCACGCGCACGCAGCGGCACCGGACGCCTCAAACAAATGCGCCGTGAAGGCTGGGTTCCCTCCGTCATCTACGGAAAAGGCACTGAAAACATCAACCTCAAGGTCGATGCCAAGACCTTCGCCGAACTGCTCGCCCACAGCAGCTCCGAGAACATCCTCGTCAACCTCGAGATCGAAGGCCACGGCACCCGCCTCGCCTTCCTCCAGTCCATCCAACACGACTCTCTCTCCGGTATCACGCTTCACGCCGACTTCCGTTCGATCGACGAAAACACCGCCATCACCGCCCACATCCCGACCCACCTCAACGGTGAATCGGCCGGTGTCAAGGCAGGCGGCCTGATCGAGCAATACGTGCACGCGGTCGAAATCACCTGCCTTCCCAACGATCTTCCCGAAACCATCGAGGTGGACATCAGCCACCTGCAAGTCGGCGACTCGCTGCACATCGGCGACATCACCTTCCCGGCCGGCGTCCGCGCCACCCACGCCGCGGAAGTCGTGGTCGCCCACGTCGGCAAGCCTGCCGGTGCCGTTTCCGACGAAGCCACCGCCACACCTGCCAAGTAAGCAAGCGGAATCCCGTTTCTCCCAAAACGCCCGGTCCGCGCAAGTGGCCCGGGCGTTCCTTTTTGATCTCAAATTTTCAAAATTTCCGCATTTCCGGTTTTCAGCTTTTACCCCACCATGTCCTTCGCCCT
>JBIHZT010000104.1:0-9055 GCA_044240265.1 Luteolibacter sp.
CGCCCAACCCACCGGCTGGTCCCAAGCCGACCGCCCCGCCGATCTCTACGATCTCAAGGGCATCCTTACCGCCCTGCTAGGCGACCGGAAAATCACCTTCACCCCGAAGGACCGCCCCGGCTTCGTCCTCGCCAGCGACATCAAGGTGGACGATCAGAATATCGGCGTCTTCGCCCGCCTAACCCCCGCCCGCGAGCGCGAACTGGATTTCACCACGCCCGTCTTCGTCGCCGAGCTCGACCTCGGAAAACTCCGCAAGCTCCTCAACGGCATCAGCCACGTCGAGGACCTCCCGCAGTTCCCCGGCTCCTCCCGCGACGCCGCGATGGAACTCCCCCTCACCACGCCGAACGCCCAGATCGAAGCCGTACTCGCCAAACTCGCCGAGCCCTTGTTAGTCTCGTCCGAGTGCTTTGACGTCTTCACCGACCCCACCGGCCAAAAGATCGCCGCCGACAGCAAGTCCGTCGCCTACCGCTTCCAATACCGCGAGCCCACCCGCACGCTCAAGACCGAGGAAATCGACGCCGCCCATCAGAAAGTGCTCGAAGCACTGACGAAAGGTTTGGGCGTGAAGTTCCGATGATGGTGCCGGTCCCCGTGGACTGACGGCAGCCTGCTGCGGCATGGATGGGAGCGGCGTTTGTGGGCGAACCACGTTCCACGTCCGCCAGCAGGCTGGCAACACCCCACAGCGGCAGCAGGCTGCACGCAGTCCACGAGCCGCCCCGCGCTCCTATGATTCGGGTCGATAGATCGCGGTCAACTCGTTTCTGCGGAGCTTGCCCAGCTCGCTACGAGGGAACTCCGCGACAACGGCGGCGGGGCGGAGTCGGCGGAAGCCGGGGGCTTGTTGTTGGTAGAGTGCCAGCGTGGAGTCGATGATTTCCCGGCGAACCGAGGATTCGAAGACCGGGATGAGCGAGTTGCCAGCACGCTCGTCGGGGATTGCGATGACGGCGATGGTGCTGGGGGCGAGCTGGCCTTGGGAGAGGGAAATCAATTCGCGCTCGATGGCCTCGGGATCGACGAGCTCGCCGAGGATTTTCACGAGGGTATCGGCGCGGGCGAGCGGAGTAATGGCTTGGTTTTCGAGGAGCACGCGATCCGAGGTGGTGTGCCAGGCGGTTTCGCGGGGTGTGAATTTCCCGCCGGTAACGTAACCAGAGAACAATGCGGGGCCTGAAATTTCGAGCAGACCATCGCCGGAAACGCGTGCTTCCCAGATTGGCAGCAGCGGAATGGGCGCGGATTGATAAGGTTGCGTGAGTGAAGCGAGAGCTTGCGTGGCGATCTGCGAGGAGGCCTCGGTCATGCCGTAACTGGCGAGCACCGGCCAGCCGAGATCGCGCGCGGCCTGGCCGGTGGCGGGTTCCAGGTGGCCGCCGCCGACGACGATGGCTTGCAAATTCGCCGGGGCGGCTAGCTTCGCCTTCACCAGATCGTGGACTTGCGTGGGGACCAGCGAGGTGTGGGTGATGCCGTGGGTTTTGAGCCAATCGCGGAACGAGCCGGGCTCCCAGCGCTGGCCGAATTCCTGCAATCCACAACCCGCCTCGTAAGCCCGCGCGGCGACTCCGAAGCCGCCAACGTGGTGGAGCGGGAGGACGAGTCCCCAGCAGGAATCGCGGGTGACGGCTAGATGCCGGTTCACGGCGGCGGCGGAGGCGAGCAGCGCGGGTTTGGAAATGGCGACTGACTTGGGCACTCCGGAACTGCCGGACGTTTCGAACAGCACGTGCCCGGTGAGTTCCGGGGTCACGGATACCGGCTCATTCCAAAACTCCGGACTCATTAGTAAAGACGCGTCCATGGCTGGGCTGCGAGAAGATCGTCGAAGCCGAGGCCGAGGCCGTCGGGCACTTTGAATTCCGGCGACCACGGGCCGAGGACTTCGGTGAATTCGTTAGGCTCGAAAAGGTGATGCGTTTGCAAACCACACATGCCGACGAGTCCGGGGAACTGGAGTTCCAGCCGCGCGGCCTCCCAGGCGGCGAAGGCCTGGCCGACGGGGTGGTCCATGTAGCTGGTCATGACGACGCGCTGATTGTGGCTGATGGCGGCCTCGCCAAGCAGGAACGGCTCGTCGATGGCGGGCTTGATAACCATCACCTGCGCGGCGGCGGAGAGCGGCGCGGCTTCGCGATCGACGGCGAGCTTGACCCGGGTTCTGCGGCGGAGGTCGCTCCATGAGGTTTCGGAAAACGGGCAGGGATCCTCGACGAAGTCGATGGCGGCGCGGGTCTTTTCGGTGAGGGCTAGCAGGAAATCGGCGGCTTGTTCGGGCGTGAGAGATTCGTTGAAATCGAGGCGCCACTTGAGTGTCGGAAACTCGGTTGCCATCGCTTCGAGAAACTTCGATTCGGTGGCGAGGTCGCGGCCGGTTTTGAGTTTGACGACGGTGAAGCCGGCTTCGACGGCAAGGGTGATTTCCGCGACGTCGGCCTTAGCGAGGGTGGCGTGGCTCGCGGGCACTTCCATTTCCTCGAACAGCGAGTTCTCGAAATCGCGGGCGGCCTTGTCATACTCGGCGCAGCGGATGGCGCGGCGGACGATGGGCCAGCGACGCGCGCCTGCCAGGTCGGCGAGGCATTTTTCCAGCGTGGGATCGCCGAGCTCGGGCCACGGATGGATGCAGCCGTAGCCGCCGTCGATCTGGATGAGCGCGCCCTCGAAGTCGCGTCTGTTGGAAATGGAATTCATGAAGCCACGCGCCTTGAGGCGGTAGCGGGAGATGAGCGGCTTTTGGTCGATGAGAATCATGAGCTGTTAAAATTCGCAGTGTCCGGGAGTGCGGGCGAAGGGAATGACGTCACGGATATTGGTCATGCCGGTGACGAACATGAGCATGCGCTCGAAACCGAGACCGAAGCCGGCGTGCGGGACGCTGCCGTATTTCCGCAGGTCCACATACCAGTCGTAGGCTTCCGGATCGAGGCCGTGCTTGGCGAAGTTTTCCAACAGGATGTCCAGCCGCTCCTCGCGCTGGCTGCCGCCGATGATCTCGCCGATGCCGGGCACGAGCACGTCCATGGCGGTGACCGTCTTGCCGTCGTCGTTGAGGCGCATGTAGAACGGTTTGATTTCCTTCGGGTAGTTGAAGACGGTGACGGGCTGTTTGAAGTGCTCTTCGGTGAGCCAGCGCTCGTGTTCGGACTGGAGGTTGAGGCCGTATTCGACCGGGTATTCGAAAGTCTTACCGCTGTCTAGCAGGAGCTCGACGGCCTTGGTGTAGGTGATGCGTTCGAACGGGCGGCTGGCGACGAACTCGAGCCGCTCGCGCAGTCCCTTGTCCACGAACTTTTCGAAAATGGCCAGGTCACCCTCGCTGTTTTCCAGGGCTTCGCGGACGAGGTATTTCACCAGCGCTTCCGCCAGATCCATGTCGCCTTCCAGATCGCAGAACGCGACTTCCGGCTCGATCATCCAGAACTCGGCGGCGTGTCGCGAGGTGTTCGAGTTCTCCGCACGGAAGGTGGGGCCGAAGGTGTAGATGTTGGAGAGGGCGCAGGCGAAGGTTTCTCCCTCAAGCTGGCCGCTGACGGTCAGATAGGCGCGCTTGCCGAAGAAGTCTTCCTCGGCTTTCCCGATCTTGTCGTCCGGCAGGGTGGTGACGCGAAACATTTCCCCCGCGCCCTCGCAATCGCTGGCGGTGATGATGGGCGTGTGGACGTAGATGAAATCGCGCTCCTGGAAAAACTTGTGAATCGCAAACGCCATCCGGCTGCGCATGCGGAACACCGCGCCGTAGAGATTCGTGCGCGGGCGGAGGTGGGCGATGGAGCGCAGGAATTCCTGGCTGTGACCTTTTTTCTGGAGTGGATAGTCCTCGGGCACTTCGCCTAGCAGTTTCAGCGAGCTTGCCTGCATTTCCCACGCCTGACCGGCGGCGGGCGACGGGATCAACTTTCCGCGGACTTCGACGGAGGCGCCGGTGTTCATTTTGGAAATCGACTCGTAGCCGGGGATGCCCGCGTCGGCGACGATCTGTAGATTGCCGAGGCAGGTGCCGTCGTTGAGCTCGAGGAAGGAAAACGCCTTGGAATCCCGGCGGGTGCGGACCCAGCCGGCGACGTGGAGTTCATCGGTGGGCTCGGTGCGTTTGAGGACGTGCTTGATCAGCGATCGCATGGGCTTGGATAGCCAGCGAACCGGACCTTGTCAAAGCAGGTCCGCCGTTTCGGTGGTCGTGCCGGAAATCTCCTTGCCCCGGCCGGATGGGGTGCAAGAGTCATCGGAATCCCATCCGTTCCAACCGCCGATTTCATGAAAAGCCCGCTGATCGGAGCCGCCTTGTCCCTTTGCCTGATCGCCGGCATGCGCGCGGGCGATGAAACCAGCGCGGCCAGAATCAAGGAGTTGCAGGAACAAGTCGCGACCCTGCAACGCGAAAAAGCCGACCTCGCCGGAGAACTCGCCCGCCTGAAGCCCCGCGCGGCGGAACCGGTGAAATCGACGGGGCTCTTCGACCGGAACGGTAAGATCAACCCCGGAATCTCGAATGCCGTGCTCATCATCGAGGGCGATCAATCGGTCGGCACCGGTTTCATCGCCGCCACCGACGGGAAAAAATTCCTCTACACCGCAGCCCATGTTTTTTCGGGCAACAGCAGGCTGACGATTAAAAACACCACCGGCTTCACCTTCAAAAAATTCGGCCCGCTGGAAGCCGCCGAGGGCGCGGATCTCATCCGGATGGAGATTCTCGACGAGGTAAAAGACTGCCTCGAAATCGCGCCCGTGAATGCCGCCATCCGCATCAACACCGAGATCGCGGCCCTTGGCAACGGCGGCGGCAACGGCGTGATTGCCGTGGAAAAAGGGCGGATCCTCGGCAACAGCGCGGACTCGCTGGAAGTCAGCGCGGGGATCATCCAAGGTAACAGTGGCGGACCGGTGGTGGAGGTTGGGTCCGGGCATGTCGTGGGCCTCGTCACCCACCTGACCAGCGAACGCAAAGACCTCTGGTCCGAAGGCACGCGGCAGGGAGAAGTCCGCCGCTTCGCCTGCCGCGTGGACAAGACCTGGCAGTGGAAATCGATGAAGGTCGGTGTCTTCCTCGCCAACGCCAAGGCGCTGGCCGAGTTCGACGAGCTCACGCGCATCTGTTTTGCCATGGCACAGCTTGAGCCGTTAGCCAACGGCCTGCGCCTCGACCGGAATGTCGGCGAGGGCGTCACCGCGATTGAAATTCTCGAGCGGAACAAGGAAAACGAACTGGTGCGCACGCTCATCAAGATGAACTCCGATCTGGCGTCGCGGAAGTCCACCCTGAGCGAGACGGAGTTGAAGAAAAAGTTCCGCAGCATGATCGGGCAGATTCAGTCCCAGGCCATGCGGTCGAGCACCGCGTTCAAGCCGCAGGGTTTCGCATGGTTCCACCGTAATCTGTCCGGTGTCTCTATCCAGGCCCGCAGGGAGTGCCTCAAGGCGCTGCAAGAGGATCTGGATAGCCTGCGATGAGCTTTGGCATCCGTCCGCCGGATGCGTGAGCATGGCTGGATTCACCCAAGGGCAATTTTAAGAAACGGCGCGGTGCGGGAGATCTTGGACCGGGCGACCTTTTCCGGCGGGCCTTCGGCGATGATTTTTCCGCCGCCGTCGCCGGCTTCGGGGCCGAGGTCGAGGATCCAGTCGGCCTCGGCGGCGACGGCCATGTGGTGCTCGATGACGACCACGGTGTGGCCTTCATCGACGAGGCGGTGGAGCACGTCGATGAGGCGCTGGACGTCTTCGAGGTGGAGGCCGACGGTGGGCTCTTCGATGAGATAGAGATTGCGCTGGGTGAGCGCCGCGTTGTTGAGGGTGGCCTTGGTGCCGCGGCCCTTGGTGAGCTCGGAGACGAGCTTGATGCGCTGGGCCTCGCCGCCGGATAGAGTGGGCGAGGGCTGGCCGAGCTGAAGGTAGCCGAGGCCGGTGTCGGCCATCAGCTTGAGTGGGTGGGAGATGCGTGGTTGGGATTCGAAAAAGGCGGAGGCCTCGTCGATGGTCATGGCGAGCACCTGGCCGATGTTCTTCTGGCGGAAAGTGACTTCCAACGTGGCGGTGTTATACCGCTCGCCGTTGCAGGATTCGCAATGGACCCAGGTGCTGGGGAGGAAATCCATTTCCAACTTCACGCGGCCATTGCCTTTGCACTCGGGGCAGCGGCCGCCCTCGGTGTTGAAGGAGAATCGCGATGCGTCGAAGCCGCGCATGCGGGCTTCAGGGAGCTGGGCGAAGAGCGCGCGGATGTGGTCGAAGACTTTGACGTAGGTGGCGGGGCAGGAGCGGGAGGTTTTACCGATGGGAGATTGATCGACCTCGTAACAGGCTTTGATGGACTTCTCGCCGCTGGTTTTGCCGAACGGGAGATTGGATTTTTTAACCTGCGTGGTCTTGGCCTCGTTTTTGAAAAGCGCGGCGATGCAGGAGTGCATCAGCGAGGATTTTCCGGACCCGGAAATCCCGGTGAGCACGGTGAGCCGGCCGAATGGGATGGCGGCATCGACGTTCTTGAGATTGTTCGCCCGGCAGTCGGCGAGTGTTAGGAACGGATGATTCTTCTTCACCTCGCGGCGCGAACCGCGGATGGGATGGTGGATGACGGCGGAGAGGGCGCGGTAGGTGGGGGAGAGGATTGATGATTGATGATTTTTGATTTTTGATTTTTGATTTTGAAGACGCGGTGGCTTTCCTTGATAGACGATTTCTCCACCGAGGCGGCCGGCACCGGGGCCGAGGTCGATGAGGTGGTCCGCCGCGGCGATGGTGTCCTCGTCATGCTCGACGATGATGAGGGAATTCCCCTGGTCGCGGAGGGCGATGAGGGTTTTAAGGAGGGCGGCGTTGTCGCGCGGGTGGAGGCCGATGGTGGGCTCGTCCAGCACGTAGAGCACGCCGCGGAGGTTGGAGCCGAGCTGGGCGGCGAGGCGGATGCGCTGGGATTCGCCGCCGGATAGAGTGTTGCCGGAGCGGTCGAGCTGGAGGTAGCCGAGGCCGACTTCCTGGAGGAAGGACAGGCGCTGGCGGATCTCCGGCAGGATGTCGCGGGCGATGAGTGTGTCGCGGGAGGCTGTGAATTTGAGGTTTTGGAAATGGGTCGCCGCGGAGTTGATGGAGAGGTAGCCGAGTTCGGCGATGGCGGTGGATGAATCGCGGCGAGACGCCGCTAACACGGCCTGCGGCGGGACGCCGCAGCAACCCAGCCTGACGGCGGAGGCGGTGGGGTTGAGGCGGGAGCCGTGGCAGGAGGGGCACGAGACGAGTTCGGTGTCGTCCATGCGGTCGATGGCGCGATCGGCGTCGATTTCCGCTTCGAGCACGGAATCGAAGCGGGCGATGTCGAGGTGTTGGCGGCGTTTCGGCACGCGGCCGTGGCCACGGCATTCAGGGCACCAGCCGTGGGGGGAGTTGAACGAGAAGAGCCGTGGATCGAGCTCTTCGAAGGATTGGTTACAGCTGGGGCAGCTGGAGTGGGTGGAGAGCAGGATGAATTTCTTGTCGGCGGTGAAGAGCTTGAGGAGGCCCTTGCCGATGGTGAGGGCGCGCTCTAACGCCGGTGGGAGGTTGGTGACGGTCGGCTTGGAAATTTCCGCTACGACGACGTCGATGTCGTGCTCCTTGAAGCGTTCGAGGCGGGTGAAGCCTTCGGCGTCTTTAAATTGCTTGTCCACGAGCAAGCGGGTGAAACCTTGTTTGAGCGCCCACTCGGCGATCTCGTTGTGATAGCCTTTTTTGCCGCGGATGATCGGGGCTAGCAAGGTGACGGGGCCTTTTTTCAAATGGCCGCGGATGGTATTTTCAATAGCGGATAGAGACTGGCGCTCCACGGGAATCTGGCAGTCCGGGCAATAGAGGGTGCCGAGTTTGGAATAGAGCAGGCGGATGAAGTTCCAGAGCTCGGTGACGGTGGCGACGGTGGATTTTCCGCCGCCTTGGGAGACGCGTTGCTCGATGGCGACGGTGGGCGGGAGGCCTTGGAGTTGGTCGATCTCGGGTTTTTCCAACTGCTCGGCGAACTGCCGGGCGTAGGCGGACATGGAATCGAGGAAGCGGCGCTGGCCCTCGGCGAAGAGGATGTCAAAGGCGAGAGTGGACTTGCCGGATCCTGATAGACCGGAAATGACGACGAGCTGGTCGCGCGGGATGTCGAGGGAGATGTTTTTGAGGTTGTGGTGCCTTGCGCCGCGGAGGGTGATGGAATTAGAAGTGATCAGCGCCGAGTGATCAGTGATCAGAGAAGAGGAAGAGCCGGATGAATCCAGCGGTCCTTTCAGAGCTTGTTTGAGGAAACGGGCGGTGGGGGTGTCTGACTTCGCGACGGTTTCGGGCGGGCCTTGGGCGACTAACTGGCCGCCGTGTTTGCCCGCTTCCGGGCCGAGGTCGAGGATCCAGTCGGCGGATTTGATGACGTCGAGGTTATGCTCGATGACGAGCAGGGAGTGGCCGGAATCGACCAGCTTCTGGAAGACGGTGAGCAGGTTCTCGATGTCGGAGAAGTGGAGGCCGGTGGTGGGTTCGTCGAGGATGAGGAGTTTCGCGCGGGATGAATCCCGCGCTCCAGTTGCCGCTAGAAGTTGGCAGAGTTTGAGACGCTGGGCTTCGCCGCCGGAGAGGGTGTTGAGGGGTTGGCCGAGTTTGAGGTAGCCGAGGCCGACTTGGAGGAGTGGATCGAGGGCGGTGAGGATTTGCTCGATGAGGCGGAGTTCCTTTTTCGAATGATGGGCCTGGCGGTTGAAAACCGCCGCAACGTCGGCGACGGTGAGGTCGAGCACGTCGGCGATGGAGAGGCCGTTGTAGGTGTAGTCGAGGGTGGAGGATTTGTAGCGCTTGCCGTTGCAGTCGGGACAGGTGACGTAGAGATCCGAGAGGAACTGCATTTCGACTTTTTCAAAGCCGTTTCCGGCGCAGCGGTCGCAGCGGCCGGCTCCGGAGTTGAAGGAGAAGAATCCGGGCTTGAGCGCGGCGGATTTTCCGGCGTCGGTCTCACAGAAAAGCTGGCGGATGGGATCGAAGGCACCGAGGAAAACAGCGGGCGTGGAGCGCGGGGTGCGGGCGACGGCGGTTTGATCGA
>JBIHZT010000658.1:0-2542 GCA_044240265.1 Luteolibacter sp.
CGGCAAGGTGCTGGTCGGGGTGATGGTGTCGGGATTCTGGCGGTTGTCGGGTAGGATGATCATTTTTTCAGGTCGGTGATTGGTGAATGGTGGTTGGTGGAATGGCTGAGGAATCAGGCGGCGCGGGTGAGACGGGCGGCGATGCGGGCGAGTTTGGTTTCCGCTTCCTCGGTCAGGGAGAGACACACGAGGCCGCTTTCACCGCGCGCCTTCATGAACCATTGAGTGCGTTCGATCTGGTTCCAGACGGCCCAATAGCTGTATCCGGTCCGGATCGCCACTTGTGCGAGTGAGAGCGGCGACGGTTCCGCCTGTACGGAATTCATCAGCGCGAAGGTGCTGAATGATAGATTTTCTGCACTCAACGCGGCGCTGAGTGTCTGGATGGATTGGGTATCGAGTGGCATGGTGTTAGGTGGTGGTGATGGCTGCATTTCAAAAAGGCATGTCTTCGTCTGGATCGTCTCCCGGCTGGGCTGCTGGTGCCTCGGGCATTCCGGGAGATACGCGGCGGTCGGCCGGCAACGCGGGGGCGCATGGCCGCAGGGCAACCCACCCGCTCCAGTCGCGGGACGTGGGCACGCAATCCAGCTTCATCACGAGGCGGCCGTGTGCAGACTCGAACACGGTCCCCACCTGCACCGTGCGCTTGCATTTCTTGCCCGCTTCGTCCGTCCATTCCGAGACGGTGCCATGTGCTTCGTATCGTTTTTTCATGGCTGGCGATCGAAACGGCTGCGGGTGGTGGGTGGTGGAGCGGGTAAGCGGACGGGCGCGCCGCTCTCGAACTTCATCAGGCATTCGATGAACGTGAGGGGGATGTGGCCGGTGGCTCCGTTGCGGTTCTTCGCAAGGATCAGCTCGGCTGCGCCTGCCTCCGCTGCTTTGGCTTCCTCATCCTCGGCATAGTAGCCGGGACGGTAGAGAAGCCCCACAAGGTCGGCGTCCTGCTCGATGGAGCCGGATTCGCGGAGGTCAGCCATGCGCGGCTTGCCCATGCTCTTACCGGCCCGGCTCTCGGGTCCACGGTTGAGCTGTGCCAAAATGATGATGGGGATTCCCAACTCTTTCGCCAGGCCCTTCACGCCGGCGGAAATCTCGGCAATCTCCCGCTCTCGGGAATTCTGCGCTTGTCTGGTGCGGGATCTCATGAGCTGGAGATAGTCGATAGCGATCAGCGCAAGCCCGCTGGCGCGGTGCCTGCGGCGTGCCTTGGCGCGAAGCTCGCCGATGGTGATTCCCTGGGTGTCGTCAATGAAGAGCGGCGCGGCGGCGATCTCCAGCGATGCCCGGTGCATCCGCTGCAAATCGCCCTTGGCCGGTGACTGTCCGGGAACCAGCGAGGATTTGGCGAAGCGGGCGCGGGCGAAAATGAGCCGTTGCCGGAGTTGGTGGGCGCTCATCTCGCAACTGAACACCATCGAGGGCTTGCCCTGGTCGATGCACACGTTTTCCACGATGTTCATCATGAAGGAGGTCTTGCCCATCGATGGCCGGGCGGCCACGACGAACATTTCTCCGGCCTGCAGTCCGCTCGTCATGCCGTCGAGTCGCTCGAATCCGGTGGCGATTCCCATCTGTTCCCGGTCGCCGCGAATGATCTGCTCGATTTCTGCAACGACGTTGTGAACTCCCTGGCGATTCGTGATTTCCCGCGTCGTTTCCGCTCCGTCCCGGATGGACATGAACGAGGATTCCACCGAGTCCAACAGGGCGGCGACTTCCTCGGGTGCGTCGTAGGCCTGCGCAATCGCTTCGTTTGAATTCTGAATGATCGCCCGCAGAACAAACTTGTCTTTGACGTGCTGGAGGTGGTGCCGGAAATGGCCGGGGCTGGGTGCGTAGGTGTAAAGGTCCGTCAGCGTCGAGGGTCCGCCCACCCGGTCCAACAGTCCCCGGTCAAGCAGGCGCTGCACCAGTGAAACAAGCTCCACTTCCAGCCCGGTTTCAAACAGTTCGATCAGGAACCCGAAAAGCGTCGAGTGCGCTGGCAGATAGAAGTGTTCCGGCGTCAGCTTCTCCTCGATCGCCAGGCCGATGAAATCCTGTGGATCTTGGAGCATCGAGGAAATGAGGGACTTTTCCGGTCCCACGGCATGGGGCAAGGCGCGGGTCACGTCGTCCGCCTGGTGATGGTCGGGGTTCTGGTTCATCGAATGGCGGGGGTGGCGAAGTGGCTGGTTGCTCGGTCGATTTCCTTCGTCCAGTTGTTCAGGAGGGTTTCAAGATCCCGGCGGCGGTAGTCGTCAGCCTGGGCGATTTCTTCCAGATAGTAGCGTTCCAACAGAACGAGGTCCTCGGGGTCGATAGGCATCAGCTTTTTCAGTGCCTTCCTCTCGGATGGACTCCAGCGGGTGGTTGGTCGACGGTTGAAAAACTTGCCGAGGCGGATCATCAGCGGCGAATTGTCAGCTTCACCTGTTGGGACTTCGGGAGAGAGGGAAAAGCCCCCTTGGGGGTTGGGGGTAATAGAAGGTGAAGATGAAGAATGAAGAGTTGCCGGATGGTTGGTGCCATTTGGCAACGTCCCTTCATAGGGTGG
>JBIHZT010000659.1:0-2534 GCA_044240265.1 Luteolibacter sp.
GGCGCGGCCCTTGCGTTGGTCGGCGCTGGCTCGGCTGATCGGTTCTAGCAGGAGAGTCCCGATCCCGCGCTCGGCGTCGTAGCGCGCCACTCTAGCAACGCCGCTGTCGACGACGTGGCGGATGCCGTCGATGGTGATACTGGTCTCGGCGACATTGGTGGCGACGATGATTTTCCGCAGGGCGTTCGGGGTGAAGGCGCGGTCCTGTTCCTGTGGTTCGAGTTCGCCGTGCAATGGGATGCAGGCCACGCGTTCCCGCGATCTCAGACCTCGCAGCGCGTCGAGGGTGCCGTTGATTTCACCGCGCCCCGGCATGAAGACGAGGATATCGCCGGGGGCGTCGTCATTGAGGATGCGCTCGACGGCCTCCGCCGCTTGCGCGGTGATGGATCGCGTGTCGGGCTGTGATAGATAGCCGACCTCGACGGGAAAACTCTGCCCTTCGGAAATGAGGATGGGGCAGCCGTCCAGATAGCCGGCGACGGGCTCGGCATCGAGGGTGGCGGACATCACCAGAATGGCCAAATCCGGGCGCCGGGATTGCTGCAAATTTTTTACCAACGCGAGCGCGACATCGCTGAGCAGGTTGCGCTCGTGGAACTCATCGAAAACCACGGCACCAACGTTAGACAAGGCGCGGTCATCCTGCAGCCAACGCAGAAGGATACCTTCAGTGACAAAGCAAATGCGGGTGCCGACGCTGGTGTGATCGTCGAAGCGTATCTGATAGCCGACCTCCGCGCCGAGTTTCCCATCGCGCTCCCATGCGACGCGGGTCGCCACGGTGCGGGCGGCGACGCGGCGGGGTTGCAGCACGACGATCATCTTGTCGCCCGCGATCCCGGCATCGAGCAACATCTGCGGCACCTGCGTGGTCTTGCCCGAGCCGGTGGGGGCGACGAGCACCAGGCGGTTGCCGGTTTCCAGCGTGCGCAGGATGTCGGTATGGATTTTCCAGATTGGGAGCGAGGCGGAGACGGGCATGTGGTGGACGCGCAAGCTATCGCCCGGCGCGGGTGTTGGGAATCAGGAACAGCGGGGTCCGATCACATCCCTGGGAGTGGCGGATTGGGACTGCGGGAAACCGGCCATGGCGCGGAGAAGTCCGGTTGTTTCCTGGCTGGACTTGGTTACACTGTCTCATGCCAAAGCGTTTGTTCATCGCCCTTGAACTGCCCCAGCGCTGCCGCGAAACCTTGGCCAACCTGGCTCATCCGATCCGCGGCGCGCGCTGGCTGGCGGCGGATCAGCTTCATCTCACGCTCGCCTTTCTGGGCGATGTCAGCGGAGATGCGGAGGTGCTTTTGCGGGAAAAACTCGCGGCCGTGCGGGTGCCGCCATTCATCCTGCCGGTGGAGGGTGTGGGCACCTTTGGCGGGTCCTACCCCTCCGTCATCTGGGCGGGCGTAGGCTCGGGACACCCGCATCTTTTCGCGCTTCACAAGCGGGTGCACGACGCGCTGTTCGCCGCGCGTTTTGATCCGGAGCTCCGTTCGTTTCATCCACACGTCACGGTGGCGCGGCTGAGGGATGTCTCGGCTCCCACGCTCCGCCCGTTTCTCAAAAAGCATGCGGCGGACGAATTCGACCTCGTGGAAACCACCCACTTCGCGCTGATGTCCAGCATCTCCGGACCCGACGGATCCGTCTATTCGGTGGAAGCGCGCTACCCGCTCAAGGCCCACGCCCGGTCATCGGCGAGCGGCTGATGGTCCTCCTTCGACTTCATTTCCTAACCGCCATGAAACCTCATCTTCGTCTTCTTCAGATCGCCGCGGTTCTCGCACTATCAGCGCCCCCCGCCATGCCAGGCGACACCTTGGTCCAGATCTCCACCATCGATGCGCTGGTGAAAGGCATCTACGACGGCGCATGCACTTTCGGCGCGCTCAAGAAGCTGGGAGACTTCGGCATCGGCACGCTCGATGGGCTGGACGGCGAGATGCTGGCGCTGGACGGCGAGTTTTTCCAGATCACCGCCGCGGGCGAGGTGCGTAAAATCGCCGACTCGATGGAAACGCCGTTCTCTGCCGTCACTTTTTTCAAGAGCGACAAGTTCGCGCGTCTCGAAAATGTCGAATCACTCGCCGCGTTGCAATTGCGGCTCGATGCTGAAACCCCGTCGCAAAACCTGTTCCATGCCATCCGCATCAGCGGCGAGTTTGCCACAATGAATTTGCGGAGTGTTCCAAAGCAGCAGCCTCCCTACGCGCCCTTGACGGAAGTCGTGAAACAGCAGGCGACCTTCAAGCTCGCCAACGTGCGCGGCACGCTTGGCGGCTTCCGCTGCCCGCCGTTTGTGAAGGGCATCAACGTTCCGGGCTATCATCTCCATTTCATCAGCGATGACCGGAAATCCGGAGGCCACGTCCTGGATTGCGCGGTGACCGGGGCGAACGCCGAGCTGGACGTTCTGGAAATCCTCAAACTGTTACTTCCCCACGACGAGGCCTTCCTCAAAGCCGATTTCACCACCCATGACGCGAAGGCCCTCGACGCGGTGGAAATGGCAACTCCAGCCAAATAGGCCAGAC
>JBIHZT010000660.1:0-2532 GCA_044240265.1 Luteolibacter sp.
CGATGCGCCCGGCGGGGCGCTGCGGCAGCGGCACCACGCCCTTGATCGACCCGGTCGTTTGCCCTGGGCAGAACGAGATCATGGCAAGAAAGAGGATGGAGGAAATCGCCCGCATGGATGTGACCGCACCACCGACTAGCGAAATCTCCGGCGGGTGGAAACTTGAAATTGCCTTGCACGGCGTTTTCCACCGGATGGAATGCACGTGTTCCTTCCGCTCCATGGACGAATCAGACGACCTTCAACCCATCGACGCGGATTTCTACATGGCCGCGTTGTGGGACGCCGCGCGCCCGCCGATGATCGAGGTGCCCGGATACGAAGTGCTCGGTGAAATTTCCCGCGGCGGGATGGGCGCCGTCTATCATGCCAGACAGCTGCGGCCGCAGCGCGAGGTGGCGGTGAAGGTGCTGCTCCCGGAATTCGCCGAAATGCCGGAAATGCTTGCGAGGTTCCAGCTGGAAGCCCGCGCCATGGCGGCGCTTGATCATCCGGGCATCCTGCCGGTTTACGAAGTCGGGGAGGCTGACGGCATGCCGTATTTTTCGATGAAACTGGCGGACGGCGGCACCCTCGCCGACCGCCTGCTGCGCGGACCCATGCCGCCGAAGGATGCGGCGGCGTTGATGATCGACCTCGCCCGCGCCGTGCATCACGCGCACCAGCACGGCGTGCTTCACCGTGACCTGAAACCCGGCAATTTCCTCTTCATGGAGGACGGCCGCGCCTGCGTCAGCGATTTCGGCCTCGCGAAACTCAGCATCCCGGACCATCGCCCGCTGACCCGGACGGAATCGTTTTTCGGCACGCCCCACTACATGCCGCCGGAAGTCGCCGCCGGGTCCGCGGCGCAGTCCACCGTCGCCGGCGACCTCTACAGCATGGGGGCGGTGTTTTACGAATGCCTCACGGGGAAAAAGCCCCATCGTTCGGGCGAAAACATCGCCGCGCTGTTGCGTGCCATCGCCGATGAACCCATCACGCCACCCGTCGGGATGCGTCCGGAAATCCCCCGCGACCTGTCGGTGATCTGCATGAAGGCGCTGGAACGGAGTCCGCGCGACCGCTATGCGACCTTGGAAGAATTTGCGGCCGATATCGAGCACTGGACCGAGGGTCGCTCGATCATGGCGCGGCCTGCGGGCATGTTGGAAGTCGCGTGGCGCTGGGCCCGCAGGCATCCGCTGCCCGCCGGCCTGGCGGCGGCGCTGGTTCTCGTGACGCTAACCGGCGGGACGCTGCTGGCGGTGAGTCTGGCCGAGGCCCGGCAGAAACTCCATCGTTCGCTCATTGAGCAGGCGCGCTCGGAGCGTTTGTTAGGAAAGCCCGGGCACCGCTCGCGGACGCTGGCGCTGCTCACACAGGCGGCGGCGATTTCCAAATCGCGGGAAATCCGCGACGAGGCGGCGGCGTTGTTCGCCCGGCCCGACCTGTCGCCGGTCCCGGAAATTCATGCGGCTCCGCCGACTCCGGACGAGCCCGATTCCAACGACCCCGTGCTCACGTGGAAGCCGTCGCCGGATGGCGGGACCTGGCTGGCATGGCACGAGTCGGGAGCGGTCCGCTGGTGGCAGGGCGGAAA
Organism: Luteolibacter sp.; assembly: GCA_044240265.1. Taxonomy (GTDB): domain Bacteria; phylum Verrucomicrobiota; class Verrucomicrobiia; order Verrucomicrobiales; family Akkermansiaceae; genus Luteolibacter. The sequence continues at coordinate 1,583 of JBIHZT010000660.1, forward strand.
GCGGATCGGGGATTGGCCGCCCGCCGAAGGAAGGGAGATCGCCGCGGACTTCGATGCCCGCGGCGACGGGGTGGTGGTCGCGGAAAGCTCGCGCGGTTTGCTAACCGTAGCGGCGGACGGCAAGGAAACGGCGTGGCTGCAATCCAGGGCTGAGCCGGTCACCCGGTTTGTGAGTTTGGATCCCGCTGGAAGTCTTATCGCGCTGGCCCGGGTGGATGGCTTGCGAGTGTTGTGGCGCGGGTTTCCCGAAGAATCCTGGCATCACGGCGCGGCACCCGCACGGTGCGCCGCCGCGTGGTCCGGCGACGGGTCGCGCGTCGCCACCGCGCTCGGTGACCAGCGGCAGGTTCTGGTTCTAGCAGCGGCAGACGGCACGGTGGCTTCCACGATCCCGACGGGCGGGATGCCGGAGCAGTTGGCGCTCGACGGTCGCGGAAGTTTGTTAGCCGTGGCGTCCGACGACGGTATGCTAACGGTTTTCGATGCGGCGGACGGTTCGGTCTGGAGTTCGCTGCGACATGATTCGGAAGGGCTCGCGTTCAGCGCTGGGGGAGAGTCCCTGCTATCTTTGGGGAAAGACGGAGAGCGGAGCGAGTGGCAGCTCGATTTACCCGTGGCCTTCAGAATCTGGGCGGAGAGACCGCGTGTCCGGATGGACGGCGTGGTGTCCGATCTGGAGATTTCACCCGATGGCAAACGGTTGCTGACGGTGAGCGCGGGCTGTGTCGCGTTGTGGTCGATGGCGGAGACGCGGCAGACCGGGACCATCGGCTTGGAAAATCAGCGGGTGGACGACCGGGCCTCGGCATGGTGGCTGGGAAATTCGGAAATCCTCGTGCAGGTCCCGGGTGGGCTGGAGCGCGTCGCGGTGGACGCGGCGGGCGTGCCCGGCGAGCGCCGGCAAGTGAAGCGCGTCCCTGGCGCCACGGTGCTCGATGTCCGGCAGAACG
>JBIHZT010000105.1:0-8997 GCA_044240265.1 Luteolibacter sp.
CGCTGACTGCGGTTCGATAGGAATACTCTTTCCCCCACGGATCAAGAATCGGGGATGAAGTTGGTGGTTTGGCGGGCGGCAAGACGGAAGTAACCCAACCTTGCTTGGTTGAGGTAGGATCCAAATCCGGCAGATAGATCTTGGTCGATTTGGGGAAAGCAGTATTGGAGCCCACCGTTTTCACCCAAGTTTCGGGAGAGTTTTTTTGGGCATAGTCATATCCCTCATAAAAGAGGGCCACGTAGAGCGCCGCAGAATTAGCTCCTGAATTACCCGTCGGCGGATAAGTACCCATATCCAGCTTGTATTCCTCGATAGCCTTGGACAGCAAAGCGATCTGGACCTTGGCTTTTTCCTTGGCCTGGCGTTCGGTGACGAAGCCCAACCCGCCGACGACGAGGCCGGCGAGGATGACGATGATGGTGATGACCGCCATCAACTCGATGAGAGTGAAAGCCGCCCTGCCGTTGCGTTGCGTGATTTTCATGATCCTTGGATTTTGAATGATGTGAGATGGAAGCCAGCGGATTACTGGTTACCCATCGTCGAGATCATCTTAATCAGCGGTAGGAACAATGCAAATACAACCGCGCCGACGATGAGGGCTAGGATCACGATCATGATCGGCTCCAGAATCGAGGTGAGCGCGGTGACGGCGTTGTCCACCTCGTCGTCATAAACATCGGCGACCTTGAGAAGCATTTCCGGGAGCTGGCCGGTTTCCTCACCGACGTCCACCATGGAGATGACCATGTTGGGAAACACGCCGGAGGCTTGGAGCGGGGTGACGATGGTTTCCCCTTCCTTGACGGCTTCGTGAACTTTCTCGATGGCGTGGGAGATGACGACATTACCGGCGGTGTCGCGGGTAATGTTGAGGGCCTGGAGGATGGGGACACCGGAAGTGACCAGCGTGCCGAGCGTGCGGGAGAAGCGGGAAACGGCGCTCTTGCGCTGGATGTCACCGAGCACGGGCATTTTCAGCTTCATGTTGTCGATGATCACCCGCCCACCGGCGGTGCGCCCCCAGAGATTGAAGAGGAAGACGCCGATGCCGAACATGATGAAGACGAAGACCACGTTTGGCACGAAGAGCGGCCGGGCGAGGAAGAACTCGGACATGCCGAAGACGATCTTGGAGATGAGCGGCAGTTCGGAGTCCGTGTTGGAGAACATTTCCTTGAACTTCGGAACGATGAAAATCATCAGGAAGACGAGGATGGCGACGGCGATGAACATGACGATCACCGGATAGACCATGGCGGAGACGATCTTGTTCTTCAGCTTCTGGGCCTTTTCCTGATACTCGGCGAGACGGTTGAGGACGATTTCCAACACACCGCCAAGCTCGCCGGCCTTGACCATGTTGACATAGAGCTTGTTGAAAATCTTCGGGTGCTGAGCGAGGGACTCGGAGAAGGTGGAACCGCCCTGGACGTTTTCCGCAAGGGCACTGACGGTGGCCTTGAGCACGGGATTGGGCTCCTGTTTTTCGAGCACGGTGAGGCTGCGGAGCAGCGGCAGGCCGGAATCGATGAGGGTGGCGAGCTGACGGGTGAAAATCATCAGGCTCTTGGGCTTGATGCGACCGCCGACGTGGCCCTTGGTGGCGGACTTGGACTTTACAGCCTTGCCCTTGCTCTTGGCCGGAGCGGCTTTCCCCTTGCCCTTGGTCTTCCCTTCTTCGCTGATCTGGGTGGGGTAGAGTCCCTTGCCGCGGAGCTGTTGGATCGCTTCAGCCTCGGTGGCGGCGGAGACGACGCCGGTGGTCTGTTCGCCTTTTGCGTCAAGAGCGGAGTATTGAAAATTGGCCATGGGAGTTGGGTTTGTTTGTCGATTCTTGGAGATTCTGTAAAGGATGGAAGTCGGAAAAACGGGGTGCCTCAGGTGTATTTGAGGACTTCCTCGATGGTTGTGGTCCCTTGGTAAATACTCCGTAAACCGTCCTCACGAAGCGTGTTCATTCCCAACTCGACGGCTTTCTGTTTGAGGACGACGGAAGGAGCGCGCGAGGTGATCAACTCCCGGATCGGGTCGGTCACATTGAGGAGCTCGTAAAGCCCGCGACGGCCGCGGTAGCCGGACTGGCCGCAGACGTCGCAGCCGGCACCGGTGAAGAACTGCTTGTCGCCGAGCTCGTGGGCCGAGACGCCGAGCTGGCTCAGGATGGATTCGTTCGGCTCATAGGGAGTTTTACACTCCTTGCAAATGGTCCGGACCAGCCGCTGGGCGAGGATTCCTTCCAGCGAGGCGGAAACGAGGAACGGTTCGCAGCCCATGTCCACGAGGCGGGTAACCGCGCCGGGGGCGTCGTTGGTGTGAAGGGTGGAGAGCACCAAGTGGCCGGTCAATGCCGCTTGGATGCCGATGGTGGCGGTTTCCTTGTCGCGCATTTCCCCGATCATGATCCGGTCGGGGTCCTGACGAAGGAAGGCACGCAGGACGCGCGGGAAATCGAGACCGATGGCCTCGTTGATGGGAATCTGGATGATGCCGTCGATGTCATACTCGACCGGGTCCTCGGCGGTGAGGAGCTTGGCGTCGATGGTGTTGATGCGGCGGAGGGCGGCGTAAAGGGTGGTGGTTTTCCCGGCACCGGTCGGACCGGTGACGATGAAGATGCCGTTGGGCTTCTCGATCGTGTCGGTGATGTAATTGTAGATGTGGTCGGTAAGGCCGAGGTTCTCCAGCGAGAGGTTGACCGACGAGCGGTCGAGCACCCGGAGCACGATGGACTCGCCGTGGTGGGTCGGCAGCGAGGAAACCCGCATGTCCACCTGCTTGTCTCCGAACTGCTTGACGATCCGGCCGTCCTGAGGGATCCGCTTTTCGGCGATATTCATGTTAGACATGACCTTGACACGCGAAATAATGGGTCCGGCGAGATGGATGGGCGGCGGTGCCATTTCATAAAGCGCGCCATCGACCCGGTAGCGGATCTTGAAGTCCTTTTCAAACGGCTCGAAATGGATGTCGGAAGCCTTCTCCTTGATCGCCTGATAGAGCACGAGGTCCACGTAACGGATGATCGGCGCGGAGTTGGCCTCGGCTTCGAGGTCCGCAGCGTTGATCGAGTCGCCGCCGAGCTCGAGCTGGCTGAGAATGTCCTCCATCGCCTTGCCCTCGCCGCCGTAACACTCGTTGATTTTCGCTTCGACGAGGTAGTCCGGTGCGACGACCACGGTGATTTCCCGCCCGAGGGCGAAACGCAGGTCTTCCGGCGTCTGCGGGTTGAGCGGATCGACCAGGGCGACGTAGAGTCCGGTCTCGTCGAAAGCGACGGGAAGCGCGCCGTGAAGACGGGCGGTGCCGGCGGGAACCAATGCGAGAAGCGCCTCGGGTGGCGTCCAGTCTTTCAGGTCCACCATGCTGGTTCCCAGCTCGGAGGCGACGACCGGCCAGACATCGTCGCGATGCTGGATGATCTGGAAGTCGGCGAGAATTTCCGCGATTTCCTTACCGCTGTGACCAAGCTCCGCGAGGATGTCTTGGGCGAGGGTGTGGTCGATGAGACCGCGGGATTGGAAAAGTTCGATGATCTGTTGATTGTCCATGGGACTGGGAAGCGGAAGGGTTTGCGAAAAGGGGCGAAGGTGGCGGATTAATCGAAGTCCGACATGGTGGCGTGGACCACTTCGCTGCCGGAGGTGAGCCCGGACAACACCTTGCGGATGCCGTCCTCGCGCAGGGTGCGCATGCCGAGCTCGCGGGCGCGGCGGCGAAGCTGGGTGGTGGTCAGACCGGTGTTGATCATGCTGCGGACCTCGTCGTCGATGAGGAAGGTTTCGAAAATCCCCATCCGCCCCTTGTAGCCGTTGCCGCGGCATTTTTCGCACCCCACGGGACCGAAGATCGTCGCTTCGGTCATCCGCGAGGCATCGAGCGAGAGCGCCCGCATTTCCTTGTCGGACAACTCGGCGGGCCCCTTGCAGATCGGGCACAATTTCCGCACGAGGCGCTGTGCGAGCACGGCGCGGACGGCGGAGGCGATCAGGAACGGCTTCACCCCGATGTCGGCCAGACGGGCGACGGCGGACGGCGCGTCATTGGTATGGAGGGTGGAGAAAACCAAGTGACCGGTGAGTGAGGCGTTGATGGCGATATTCGCCGTCTCCGCGTCCCGGATTTCCCCGATCATGATGATGTTCGGGGCTTGCCGCAGCATCGCGCGCAGGGCGGCGGCGAAAGTCATGCCGATGTCGGCCTTGACCATGACCTGGTTGATACCGGGCAACTCATATTCGACCGGATCCTCGACCGTGATGATCTTTTTGTCCGGCTTGTTAATGACGTTGAGGCAGGCGTAAAGCGTGGTGGTCTTGCCGGAACCGGTGGGTCCGGTGACAAGGATGATCCCGTCCGGCAGGCCGAGGAGCTGCTCGAAGACGACCTGGTCGTCGGAGAAGAATCCAAGCTCGGGAAGGCCGAGCAGCAGCGCCGTCTTGTCGAGAATCCGCATGACGATGGATTCACCGTGATTGGAAGGGACGGACGAAACCCGGAGATCAACTTCCTTGTCGCCCATTTTCAACTGGATCCGGCCGTCCTGCGGCAGGCGCTTCTCCGCGATCGACATGGTGCCGCTCATCACCTTCAAGCGGGCGATGATGGCTGGAAGCAACTTCTTGGGGTGGGTGTCCACATGGACGAGCTTGCCGTCGAGGCGGTAACGAATGCGGACGGAGGTTTCCAGCGGCTCGATGTGGATGTCGGAAGCTCGCAGCCGGAATGCCTCGGTGAGCGTCTGCATCACCAGCTTGATGATCGGCGCGTCATCGCCGGCAGGGCCGGCCTCCGCATCACCGCCAGTGACGGAGTAACCCTCTGGCGCTGAAGAAGCGACATCAGTGGAGTGATAGAACTGCTTCAGGTGCTCCTGAATGTCCTGCTGGGTCACACACACCAGATTCAGCTCGCGCCCGATGGCGTGGGGCAACGTATCAAGTGCCTCGAAATCAAGTGGGTCAGCGATCGCAATGGTCAGCGAGAGCCCCTCGTCCTGGACCGGAATCACCCGGTAACGCCTGGCGATTTCCTCTGAAATCGCCTCGGTGATGCCCGGATCGAAGGCGACGTCCGAGAGTCGGATAAAGGGAATCCCAGCATTCGCGGCCAAGGTTTTGGCCACGTTGTCCTGAGTGAGTGTGGTATGCGCCAGGAGGTGCTCGACGATTGTTTCACCTCCGGAAAGCGCGTTGCGCGCGTGGGCGACGTCATCAGCGCTCACCATTCCGGCTTCGGTAAGCAATTCGGCAAGATAATCTTCGTTGGAAAACACTGGGCTCTGAGTCCTTAGAGGTGGATTTTAAGTGCAAGCAATGCGAGCTATCGCCCCTTGCTGCGTCTTGCGCAGATTGGTCAACCCACCCCGGCGTTGTCAACCAGCCACATCACATGGATGGATGATTTTGAATTCACCTGCACCCCTCACGGCGAATGCAGTCACCATGACCACTCATCCCCCTCTCCCGGAGCACCCGCTACAAGCGCACCGCCAGCCGCGTCTGCTTGCTCAACGGGAATTCCTGCGCCACCCGGGCGTGGGAACGGCGGTGAATTCCCACCAACATCCCAACCGCCGCAAGGCTGAAAACCAAACTGGTTCCGCCATAGCTCACGAAGGGCAGTGGCAGACCGTCGTTGGGCAGCAGCGCGGTGGTGACGGCGATGTTCTGCATCGCGGGCACCACGATCACGCAGGTCAGCCCCAGCGCCACGCAGCGATTGAAAACATTATTTGCCTGAAGCGCGATCCCGCAGCCGCCGATGGCGATCAGCACGTAGCAAAAAACCACGCCAAGCGTGAACGGCAGCCCGAGCTCCTCACCCACGACCGGGAAAATAAAATCGATGTGGGCGAACGTCAGCGTCCCGAATTTTTCGCTGCCGTTGCCAAGCCCGACGCCCCACGGTCCGCCATTTCCCAGCGCCAGAAGCGCGCGCCATTGCTGCATCCCGCGGTCGAGCTGGTTCACCGGATTTTCCAGATCCAGCCAGGCCTCGATCCGCCCCCAGCGGTTGGCGTCGTTCACCACGTAATACACCGCGCCACCGATCACTAGCAACGCGGTCGGCACCGCGTATAGCAACCGGGTCCCCACGCAGAACATGATGGCCCCCACCGCGACGCTGAGGGAAAGCGACGTTCCCACATCCGTCTCGCCGGCGATGAGGATAATTGGAAATCCCGCGATCATACCCGGGATGATGAAGCCCCGCCAGAGCGTGTGCACCTCGGTCTGCCAACGGGCGAACCATGCGGAGAGCGCCAGCACGATCACGATCTTCGCCGCCTCGGACGGCTGGAACTGACCGATCACCGGCACCTTGATCCAACGATTTGAACCATACTGCGGGTCGGCAATGCCCGGCACATAGCAGAGAAATAACAAGACGCACGCCACTCCGAGCATCCACGGCGAATACTTCCGCAGCACCTCCAGCGGCATCCGCGCGGCCACTACCGCCGCCACCAGCCCCAGCAACACCATGACCGCCTGGCGGCTCAGGAAATGATAAGGACCGAAGCCTTTAACCCACGCACCCGTGCTCGTCAGCATGATCAGCCCCAGCGCGACAAGCGCCGCGACGGCCGTGCAGAGAATGATCGAACAATGGCGGGTCATCGGATGGGAAAAGTTAGTTGGGGATCACCAGGCTCATGCCAACTTTCATCTTCTTCGCGTCGCTGATGCCGTTGGCCTTCATGAGCGCGTCTTGGTTTACTTTGAAACGATTGGCGATGCGCCAGACGCTGTCGCCGCTCTGCACCACGTAGGACTTGCCCGGGATGGCCGCCGTGGGTGCGGCGGGATTAATGTTAGGCTTGACCAGTTGCGCGCGCGGAGCGTTCGCCACGTCCACCGGCACCGCTTCCACCAGTCCGCGGTCGATGTCCACCGGTGTCTGGTTCCGGATGGCGGTGACCTCCTCGGACTCCACGGCGATGATGCGCTTCGGCGGGATATTCAGCAACATTCCCGGCACGATGTCCGCATGCTCGTTGATCAGGCGGAGGTCCGCCTCATCCACCTCGTTCGCCGCTGCGATCCGGGCGTAGTTGTCGCCCTGCCGGACAACGATCGACTTCGCGCCCGCGGCAATCCGGGGACGATCCGTCTGGCGCGGCGCGCTGGCGGCCAGCGTGTCTTCCTTCGCCGGCTTGGCGGTTTTCGCAACATCCGGCGCGCGGTCGTCCAGGAACTTCTGATGTATGAAAATCAACCCGATCGCCACGATGTGGATCAGGAAAATAATCGTCAGCGCGCGCGAAATTTTCGAGCCCCCGTCGTCCTCTTCCATCTCGGCGGCGTTAGCCGTCGCCGCGACGCGTTGTTTGCGGTTTCCGGTGACCGCCCGGAGGCGCTTGAACATTCCGTTTTTCACGTTGCGGCGTTTGACTGGGAGGGTGTGGGGCTTCATGGCGGTTAGCGAAGTTGGTGGACGAGATCACGGAAGGCGTTTCCGCGTTGCTCGTATCCGGTGAATTGATCGAAAGAGGAGGTTCCGGGCGATAGAAGCACGGTCGAACCGCGCGGGGCGAGGCTGCGGGCGGTGGCCACGGCGGCGGCGAGCGTGGAAACGGACTCGCAAGGGACGGCTTTGCAAAACAAGTCCGCCAGCGGCCGTGCGATTTGCCCGAAGGTGACAACCGCCAGCGCCTTTTCCACCAGCAGCGGAACAACGGGCGAGTAATCCAACCCTTTGTCCTTGCCGCCGGCGATGAGCACCACCGGCCGCGTCTGCGAACGCAGCGCACTTTCCAGCGCATGCAGGTTCGTGGCTTTCGAATCGTTCAGATATTCCACTCCGTCCAGCGTGCGGATGAGCTCGCAGCGGTGCGGCGGCGGCGCGTAACCATGCAGCGCCTGACGCATCGTTAGAACGGAAACACCGAGGGCCTGGCAGGATGCGAAGGCCGCCATCAGATTCTCCGAGTTGTGAAGCCCGCGCAGCCCGGTGTCGTGCTCCATGTCGATCCATGTCTCACCGGCGTGTTCGATGGTGTGGCCCGCGGAATACCAATCCGCGGATGGATCCGTCGTGGAAAATGTCACCACCTTGGCGGCCAGCGCGGGCAATTCCTCCCCTAGCCTAACCACCGCGGTGTCGTCCGCCGTTTGGTTTTCAAAAATCCGCAGCTTGGCGGCTCGATACGCCTCCACCGTCGGGTAGCGGTCCATGTGGTCCGGCGCGAAATTCAACCACACCGCCACCACCGGACGCAACGTGCGGATGGTCTCCAGTTGGAATGAACTCAGCTCCAGCGACACCACCGCCGGCGGATTCGCCTGCAGCACGACTTCCGCGAACGGCGTGCCGTAGTTGCCGCAGGCCGTTCCACCAAGCTCCGCGTGGGCGAGGATCCGCTCGATCAGCTCGGTGGTCGTGGTTTTCCCATTGGTCCCCGTGATGCCGACGATGCGGCCTTGGAAATAGCGCGCTGCGAGCTCCACCTCGCCGATCACCTCCCCCGCATGCGCGGAAAACGCCGCGACGTAGGGACCGTAGGTGTCGATCCCCGGACTAACAACCAAGACGTCCGAGTTCAGTTCACGGCCCTGTTCCTCGGCCGCGTTCGGATGGATTTCCACGCCAGCAGGCATGTCGGCGAATGCCTCCGGGCCCGCACGGTCCCACGCGGACACCACCGCGCCCTCGCGCAGCGCGAGCGCCGCAGCCGCGCGGCCGCTGCGTCCCACGCCAAGGATGGCGACATGTTTACCGGTGAGGTTCATTTTCAGGCGATCTTGAGAAGGGCGAGGCCGAAGAGGGCGAGCATGATGGAGATGATCCAGAAGCGGATGATCACCTGGTTCTCATGCCAGCCTAGCAGCTCGAAATGGTGGTGGATCGGCGACATCTTGAAGATCCGCTTTTTACGCAGCTTGAAGCTGCCGACCTGGAGGATGACCGACATCGCCTCCATCACGAACACTCCGCCGATGATGATGAGCAGCAGCTCCTGCTTGGTGCAGATCGCCGCCGTGCCGAGCG
>JBIHZT010000661.1:0-2531 GCA_044240265.1 Luteolibacter sp.
CCTCTCGCTGCTCCGCGAAGGCCAGCCGCTGGAGATCAAGGCCACCCTCACCCGCGAGGAAGAAAGCGCCCGCCTCGTGCCCGGCTACAATTTCGGGAAGGCTCCCAACTACCTCATCACCGGCGGCCTCGTCTTCCAGGAACTTTCCCGCCCGCTGATGGAATCCTACGGTGAAAACTGGCAGAGCCGCGCGCCGCTCGACTTCCTCGACGCCATGGAGAACCCGGAAAAATACGAGGGCAAGGTGGACCGCATCATCTTCCTCAGCGGCGCCATCCCGACCCCCGCCACCGTCGGTTACGAAAGCCTGCGCAACCTCATCGTCCGCAAGGTGAACGGCAAGGAAATCAAGAACATGAAAACCCTCATCGAGGCGTTCCACGGCAATCTCGGCGAGCGCCACGCCATCGAGTTCACCGAGCAGGACTTCACCATCCATCTCGACGACGCCACCTCCAGCGCCGTGGACGCCCAACTTCTCCAGCGGGGCATCCCCCGCCTGTCCAGAGCCGAATGAGCGGCGGCCCTCGCAGTTGCTAGAGTCCCAGCTCCCGCTCCATCACGAGGATGAAATCCGCCTCGCCGGAGGGCAGAGAAACCTGCATAGCCGGTTCAACATTACGGATCACGAAATGGAGCGACGGCGGCGAAGCACCACAAAGCCGCCAGCAATGGCGGCGAGCAGTGAGGAGGTCGGCTCGGGAATCAGGATGAAGGTCTGAAGCCCGGGGTTCCCGGTGCTGGTGAACTCTCCTGAACCGGGGACATCGTTCTGACCGCCCCATACCGGAACGTTGGTGGGATCAAGATCGCTAACGGCCCACCCGACGACCTCGACACTGCAGAAATCCCCGCCTGCCGCCGGGAAAGTCCAGTTGTCGGCCCGGGTGAGCAGCCACTCGGTGCCTTTTACCCGGTTGTCGTCATCGCGGACCCAGATGTAGGCGTCAAGTCCGGCGAAGCTGAAGGTGCTCGCTGTCAGATTGCTGCTGGTGACATCGCTCCTCAAAAAAACGGTGGAGGTGAAGTAGTCGATGTCCGGATTGTAGGAAGCGCGGTCGAATAGCTGCCAGTTCGAAAACCACAGATCAACATTGGACGCCGTCGGGACGAAACCGCTGAAGAACGGCCCCAGTTCGAAAACAAAGGTGTTGTCGAGGTCGGCTCCATTACTATCAGCCAAATCGCCAAGGACCTCGTTTCCCCAATTCAGCGTCTGGGCCTGAATCGACGTGGCGGCGACCGCGCAAAAAACTGCTGCGGGTAGTGCTGAGGTGAGTTTCATCATTCGTCTGGAAGACGTCTCCATCGTCTCGCGGTCGCTTCTAAAACAATTTTTTCAAAATGGAAGATTTTTTGATAATCAAGGAAGCTTAATAAAAGGTGCCCAAGGGAGTTCTCGGACCAGGAACCGCATAACCGTCGAAACCGCCATGATTCGAATTCTGATCATTCACCAACCCCAGCTACGCGGGACCAGCGAATTTCCAGCTTCCGAGCGGACTCCCCTCCTCTCATGCTCCAAAAAACGCTTGTGAAACTTTTCACAAAGCACGCTTGCCCGGTCCGCCCCCGATGGACATATTCCCGCGCGAACACCGCCGGGCTCTTCTTGCACAAGCGTCCGGCGCTCTTATTTAGCCATGAGCGACACACCTTCGGCGACTGCGGAATTGAAACTGCCCAAAGACCAAGCCGCAGAAAAGGGCCTGGTCAACGTCCAGATTGACGGAGTCTGGCACCAATTTCCCAAGGGCACACGGATGATCGAGGCTTGCCGCCAGGCGCAGGTCATCGTCCCCCACTACTGTTACCACCCGAAACTCAGCTCACCGGGAAATTGCCGGATGTGCCTTGTGCAAATGGGCATGCCGCCCCGCCCCGCGCCCGGCCAGGAGCCTCAGCGCGACGAGAACGGCTACGAAATCATCGGCTGGATGCCGCGCCCCGTCATCGCCTGCGCCAACACCATCGGCGAAAACATGGGCATCCGCACCACCGGCGAGCTCGTGGAAAAATGCCGCGAGGGCGTCATGGAATTTCTCCTGATCAACCACCCGCTCGACTGCCCGATCTGCGACCAGGCCGGCGAATGCCGCCTCCAGGAACAATCCGTCCAGCACGGCCGCGGCGTCTCGCGCTTCATCGACATGAAGGTTAAAAAACCGAAAAACGTCGATATCGGACCACGCATCCGGCTCGACGACGAGCGCTGCATCATGTGCAGCCGCTGCATCCGCTTCATGGACGAAGTCGCCGGCGATCCCGTGCTCGGCTTCACCCAGCGCGGCACCCACACCACGCTCACCGTCCACCCGGACCGCCTGCTCGACTCGAACTACTCGCTCAACACCGCCGATATCTGCCCGGTCGGAGCGCTGACATCCAACGACTTCCGCTTCCAAATGCGCGTCTGGTTCCTCAAGGAAACCCCGAGCATCGACGTGAACTGCGGCACCGGCACCAACATCACCATCTGGACCCGCGAAAACAAAATCCACCGCATCACCCCGCGCCTGAACGACGAGGTG
>JBIHZT010000106.1:0-8981 GCA_044240265.1 Luteolibacter sp.
GCGTCCAAGGAAATCCTCGTCATGGCCGGTGAAATCATCACCGCCGCCGCCGACAAGCGCGGGGTGAAACTCCTGCCCGTGGACAGCGAGCACAACGCGATATTCCAATGCCTCGACGGTCACCGCGGCGGCGCGTCGGAGGTCACGCGGCTGATCCTAACCGCATCCGGCGGTCCGTTCCGCACGCTTCCGGCCGATCAAATACCCCACGTAACCCTGGAGCAGGCGCTCCGGCATCCGACGTGGGAAATGGGGCCTAAAATCACCATCGACTCCGCCACGCTGTTTAACAAAGGCCTCGAAATGATCGAAGCCCGCTGGCTCTTCGGCATCGGCATGGAGCGCATCGACGTGGTTGTCCACCCACAGAGCATCATTCACTCGATGGTCGAGTTCACGGACGGCTCGGTGCTCGCCCAGCTCAGCCGCACCGACATGTGCTTCCCAATCCAATACGCGCTCACCTGGCCCCGCCGGGTGAAAGGCGGCCTGCGCCCCTTGGATTTCCCGGCTCTGGCGAAATTGGAGTTCGAAGCGCCGCGTTCCGCGGATTTCCCCGCGCTGGATCTCGCCCGCCGCGCGGGGCTCACCGGAGGCACGCTGCCCGCCGTTTACAATGCCGCCAACGAGGTCGCCGTGGACGCCTTCCGCGCAGGGAAAATTTCATTCCCAGGCATCTGGCAATGCGTCGCCGCCGTGATGAGCCGCCACGAAGTCATGCCATCCAGCAGCTTGGAGTCCGTAGTCGCCGCAGACCGGCTCGCCCGCGAGGCCGCAGCGGCGTTCATCGGCTGAGTCCGACTTTTCGGGTTTCCACTTGCCACATCCGACGTCTAAGTTCGCCCCATGAGCCACTTGAACCGCCTCGTTCCCCTGCTATTCCTGCTGGTGTTCCCCACCGCCCACGCATCGCCCGCCGAGGCCCAGGCCATTCAGAAATCCTACCAACTCTCAATGGAGAAATGGTCGCAGGAAATGCGCATCGCCAGCACTCCGGAAGACCGCGCGAAAGTCTGGGAAACCCGCCCCGACGCCACTCCGGCCGCCCGGAAAATGTGGGACATGATCGGTTCCTCACTCGACCAGGAATGGACTCTTGACCCCGCCGTCTGGTTCCTGCGAACCACCGCCAGCCTGTTCACCACCGACGCGAACGGCTCCAGCTCACCCGCATTCGCCAAGGAAAACGAAGCCATCCGCAAGGCTGTGGAAACCTACCATCTCAACAGCCCGAAGCTCATCCCCATGTGCTCCGCCCTCGCCGCCAGCCCGAATCCGCGCTCGCTTGCCGTGCTGGAAAAAATCCAAGCCAGCCACCCCGACCCGAAAACCCAGGGTGTCGCCGCCCTCGGAGCCGCGCTCCAGCTCAAAACCCTCGGCGACGACGGCGAAATCATGCGCAAGCGCCTCACCTACCTCCGCAAGGCCATTATCCAGAGTTCCGATGTCGATCTCGACGGCATCACCGTCGCCAAGATCGCCGAGGACGAGCTCCATGTGATCCGCTTCCTCACCAAGGGCCGCAACGCGCCGGATCTCGTCGGCGTCGATTCCGCCAACCGTCCGCTATCCCTGGAGGCTCACAAGGGCAAGGTCATCATACTTCTTTTTTGGAACAGCAACATGCAGGATGCCAAGCGCGTCATTGAAATCACCAACAACCTCGTGACAAAATTCCGCGGCCGCCCGCTCGTCGTGCTCGGCGTGAACAACGACCCCGAGACGAAACTCCGCACCCTGCAGGCCGACGACACCGTCGCCTGGTCCAACTTTTCCGATCCTGAAAACAAGCTCGCCAAGGAATACCGCATCGGCCTCTGGCCCGTGGTCTTCGTGCTCGATGGCGAGCGGAAAATCCACTACGCCGGCGCCCCCGGTTCCTTCGCGGAGCTAACCGCCGAGGCGCTGCTCGCCGAAGTAAAGCCGACCGCGACGGAATAACCACTCCAAGCCTCTCCGGACACGCGGTCCCTGATCACACAAAAACGCCCCGCAACCTTTCGGCTGCGGGGCGCTTTTGAAGAGCGGATCCAATCAGGCGGAAACCGAGGCGGCCGCGCGGCGGAGTTCGCGCATCAAGCTGCGGGTTTCATCCTGCCAGCCGTTCATGACCTCACGGGAAAGCTGCACGCGGTCGGCGACGGCTTTTTCCAGCTCATGATAGTTGGCGGAGAGTTTTTCCACAATTTCATGGAGAGTGTCCGCCGCCCGATGGGCCGGACTGTGGGCGGGATGCCCGCGCATTTCAGCGAGCTGCTTCTGGGCCTTGCGGCGGGCCTCGCCCATCTCGGCAAGGAGGATGCGGCCGTCCGGCACGCGGCGCAGACCATCGACCAGTCCGAGCTTGGAAAGCGTCCAGATCGTCCACTTGCTCGGATCCCACTGCCATGGCTTCACGCCGTTGCGGTAGTCGTGCTGAAACTCGTGATGATAGTTGTGGTAGCCCTCGCCGAAGGTAAGGAAGGCCATGATCGCGCTGTCACGCGCACTGTGGCTGGTGGAATACGGCTGGCGGCCGACGGTGTGGCAGAGCGAGTTGATAAAGAACGTGCAGTGCTGGGCGACGACGATGCGGGCGATGCCGGCGATCAGGAAACCACCGAGTGCGCCGGTCCAGGGATCCATGCCCTGGGAGAAATTCCACGCATAGCCAAGCGCGGTTGGAATGACAAGACCGACAACAAGACCGATCCAATGCACGTAGTTGTGCTGCCACATGACGAGTTTGTCTTTCCGTAGGTCGGCGACGTTGTCCATCGGCGGCTCGGGATTGAGCTTGAAAAGCAACCAGCCGATGTGGGCCCAGAAGAAGCCTTTGGAAATATCATACGGATCCTCATCGTGATCCACGTGTTTGTGGTGGCGGCGATGGTCGGAGGCCCAGTTCAGGCAGGAATTCTCAAACGCACACGCGCCGAAGACCAAGGTGAACAATTTGACCGGCAGCTTCGCCTTGAAGGACAGGTGCGAGAACAAACGGTGATAGCCGACTGTGATGCTCATCATCGTGGCGGTCACGTAAAAGAAGAACATGGCGAACTGGAACCAGTCGATGCCGACTTTTACCAGATAGATGGGAACACCGACGAGAGCGATCAGGGCGGTGCCGATAAGGAATGAACTGGTGACCCAGTTCACCCGGTCGAAGGGAATGCGATACATAATTGGTGGTTTTCAAAACCCTCAGGCAGCCGGATGTTTAACCGGACGGTCGATGCAATTGCGCGCCGATAGCCAAAGGACGGAGCTCAATACGCGACTTCCCCGCCCAAAGCAAGCCCCCCTTTTTTCAAGATTCCGCCGGGTTCTGTGTTGACAAACCGTGGGCGATCCCGCATTTACCGCGCCCCGGACAACCTGCGGAACCAAACCAACCAACCTACCAATCAACGCATGCGTGGAGTGACCATGAAAAAAGGCGAGCCTGTCGATCGGGCTCTTAAACGCCTCAAGACCAAGCTGGATACCGAGGGAATCCTCGAAGAAATGCGCCGCCGCCGGGCATTTGAGACCCCGACCGAGCGCAAGCAACGCAAGCTGCGTTCCGCCTCGAAGCGCAACAAAATCCGTTGGCGTTTCTCGAACGCTCCTGCGGCAGTCACCACCGATTCCGCCGAGTAATTTTCCCAGGTTCCGCAAAACCCGGTGAGAAACGGATGCCATGACGGCATCCGTTTTTTTGTGCCCTGATGAGGTGTTTCGACTTTTCCAAACAAAACGAAGCCAGGGGGATCCGACCTCCGCGTGGTGCGGAGACCGGTCCATGCCATTTTCAAGAACGCCGCTTTAGCGACTCCAGCGTTTCGCTCCCCCGGCCTTGGACTTTCTGACGACGGATTTCTTTCCCGCCACCGGGGCCGTCACGGGTGTCGGAGCGGTTTTAACCGCTGCCTTGGCAGAGGCCTTCACCGGCTTCTTCGCCTTACTAACGAGCAGGCTTTTTCCCGTCATCTGCTTGGGCTTGGGCACGCCGAGCATTTCCAACAGGGTCGGCGCGACGTCCGCCAGAATCCCGTCCCTAACGGTGTATTCATCCGCGTCCGCGGCGACGTAGAAAATGTGAACGAGGTTGGTGGTGTGAGCGGTGTTCGGCGAACCGTCGGGATTGCGCATGTATTCGCAGTTTCCATGGTCGGCGGTGATGAGGAGCTTGCCGCCGAGACGGAGGGTTTCCTGGACGATGGCTTTGACGTCGGCATCGATGACCTCGCAGGCTTTCACTGCGGCCTCGACGACGCCGGTGTGGCCGACCATGTCGGGGTTGGCGAAATTCAGGATGACCATGTCGTAATCCTTGAGCTTGGAGACGACGGTGTCGGTCACCTGTTGGGCGCTCATTTCCGGCTTGAAGTCATAGGTCGGCACGTCCTTGGGCGACGGGATGATGAAACGGTCTTCTCCCTGATAGGCGACCTCCTCGCCGCCGTTGAAGAAGTAGGTGACGTGCGGGTATTTCTCGGTTTCGGCGATGCGCATCTGGTTCATGCCGGCGTTGGCGACGGTCTGGCCAAGAACCATGTCGAGCGTCTGTGCGGAGAAAATCGCCGGGCAGGCGTATTTCTCGTCGTATTGCGTGAGGGTGACGAAATGCACCTTCGGAGTGACCTCGCGGTCGAAGCCGTCGAAGTCCGGATAGAGAAACGCTTCTGACAGCTCGCGCGCACGGTCGGAGCGGAAGTTGAAGAACAGGACCACGTCGCCGTCGCGGACGCGCTGGGTGTCCGGCTCGTTGAAAATCATCGGCGGCATGAACTCGTCGGTCTTGTCGAGGCGGTAGTAGTCAGCGACTGCCTCGCTCGCGAGCACGTCGCGCTTCTCGCCTCTTCCTAACACGATCGCATCCCAAGCGAGTTTCACCCGGTCCCAGCGCTTGTCGCGGTCCATCGCGAAGTAGCGGCCGATCACCGTGGCGACGTGCGCGCCGCACTTGGCGGCTTCATCCTCGACCTTGGCGAGGTAGGCCTGTCCGCCGGTCGGCGAGGTATCGCGACCATCGGTGATGGCGTGGATGAAAATGTCGTTCACCCCGGCTTTTTTCGCCAGTTTCACAATGGCGATGAGCTGGTCCTGATGACTATGGACACCGCCGTCGGAGACAAGGCCGATGAAGTGCAGGCGGCTGGACTTGGCTTTTTCAAGCGCTTCCGCGAAGACCGGATTTTTCGCGAGAGTTCCCTCTTCAATCGCCTTGTTGATGCGGGTGAGATCCTGGTAAACGATTCGCCCGGCACCGAGATTGAGGTGGCCGACCTCGGAATTGCCCATCTGGCCGGGTGGTAGGCCCACATCCAAGCCGGAGGCGCTGAGAAAACCCTTCGGATACTTGGCGAACATCACTTCGTGAAACGGCGTCTTTGCGAGCAAGGTCGCGTTTCCATCCTTGATGGCGGTTTCTTTTCCCCCGGGATTCACACCCCAGCCGTCGCGAATGATCAGCACTACCGGTTTCTTTTTCATGGCGACGCCGTGTACCCCGCCGCGAAAGTCCCGGCAAGCCTCGAAAAGCTATAACTTGGCGGACGGATTACAAAGATTCAGAAAAACGCTTGAATTGATGAGCATTTTGATGCATGCCTTTTGGCATGAGAACGACTGTAACAATTGATGACGATTTGCTCGCAGCTGCGGCAGACTATAGCGGGATCGACGAAAAGTCCAAGCTGCTCAACTTCGTACTCGACGCTTATGTGAAAAGGATGGCGGCCCGCAGGCTCGCCGCCTTGGGCGGGACGATGCCAGACTTCGAGATCGCGCCGAGGGATTCGAGGGTGAGCTATTACTCGGATTCCCCATTACCCACCTCCAAAGTCGCGGAAGAAGCGCTATGAAGCCGATCCTCGTGGATACCTGCGTCTGGATCCAGCATTTCCGCCAGCGGAATCCCCTGCTCGCGGCCATGCTGGAAGACGGCGAAGTCTGGTGCCACCCGGTCATCGTGGGCGAGCTTTCCATGGGAACCTTCAAGGACCGGCAGCAAACGTTGATCGACCTCGCAAAACTGAATCGTCCACCGATCGCCAGTTTTTCCGAAACCCGTCAGATGGTGGAAGGTCGCCGCTTGTGGGGCCGCGGGATCCAGTGGAACGATGCGAACGTCCTCGCTTCGTCCGTGCTCGGCGGCGTTCCACTGTGGACCTTCGACCTGCGCCTCAAGGCGATTGCCGAGGAAATGGGCGTGTGCTTCACCGGCGCTTGAATCGCGGATTCCACCAATCTCCGTGCATCCCTTGCGGCGGTTGGTGAAACGGTTTGCTCCCACACCCCGGCGTGTTTAAAAAAAGCCGCACGCCATGTCCGACAAACCATTTTTCTACCAAGAGACCTTCCCGCTCGGCCCCGACACCACCGAATACGAACTTCTGAGCTCCGAACACGTCAGCGTTTCCGAGTTCGAGGGCAAGCCGATCCTGAAAATCGCCCCGGAGGCGCTCACCCTGCTGGCGGCGGAAGCGATCAAAGGCATCAATTTCACGCTCCGGGCCTCCCACCTCGCGCAAGTCGCCGCGATCCTCGATGACCCGGAGGCCTCGGAAAACGACCGGATGGTCGCCCTCATGCTCCTGAAAAACGCGGAAATCGCCTCGCACGGCATCCTCCCGTTCTGTCAGGACACCGGCACCGCCACCATTATAGGTAAAAAAGGCCAACAAGTCTGGACCGGCTGCGACGACGCCGAATTTCTCTCGAAAGGCATCTACCAGACCTACACCAAGGAAAACCTGCGCTACTCCCAAACCGCGCCGCTAACCATGTATGAGGAGGTCAACACCAAGACCAACCTCCCTGCGCAGATCGACCTCTACGCCACCGAGGGCGACGCCTACAAATTCCTCTTCGTCAGCAAAGGCGGCGGCTCGGCGAACAAAACCTTCCTCTACCAGGAGACCAAAGCCCTGCTCAACCCGAAGCGCCTCAAGGAGTTCTGCCGCGAGAAAATGGCATCGCTCGGCACCGCAGCCTGCCCGCCGTATCACCTCGCCTTCGTCATCGGCGGCACCTCCGCGGAGACCTGCCTCAAGACGGTGAAAATGGCTTCCACCCGCTATTACGACAGCCTCCCGACTTCCGGGAACGAGCACGGCCGAGCCTTCCGCGACATCGAGCTGGAGAAAGAACTGCTCGAAATTTCCCGCGAGATCGGCATCGGCGCGCAGTTCGGCGGGAAATATTTCGCGCTCGATATACGCGTGATCCGTTTGCCGCGTCACGGCGCGTCGTGCCCAGTCGGCATCGGCGTGTCCTGTTCGGCGGACCGCCAGGCCAAGGCGAAGATCACCAAGGACGGGATTTTCCTGGAGAAACTGGAGAGGAATCCCGGTCGCTTCATCCCCGAGAAGTTCCACGACTGGAAATTCAAAGGTGTGCCGATCGACCTCGATCTCGGCATGGAGGAAACCCTCAAAACCCTTTCAAAATATCCCGTCACCACCGCGCTCGCGCTCAGCGGCACCATCATCGTCGCCCGCGACATCGCCCACGCCAAGCTGAAGGAGATCCTCGACGACACCGGTGAACTCCCGGAATATTTCAGGAAATACCCGGTTTACTACGCCGGCCCGGCCAAGACACCTGCGGGCATGCCCTCCGGTTCGTTCGGCCCCACCACCGCCGGGCGGATGGACAGCTACGTCGACCTTTTCCAAGCCAACGGCGGCTCGATGGTCATGCTGGCCAAGGGCAACCGCTCGAAACAAGTCACCGACGCCTGTCAGGCCCACGGTGGTTTCTACCTCGGTTCAGCCGGCGGCCCCGCCGCCTTGCTCGCCCAGGAGCACATCCGCTCGCAGGAAGTCGTCGCGTTTCCGGAGCTTGGCATGGAAGCGGTCTGGAAAATCACCGTGGAGAACTTCCCCGCCTTCATCCTCGTGGACGACAAGGGCAACGATTTCTTCACCTCGCTCAATTCCTGCCCGGTCTGCCATTGATCCGGCCGGAAAGAATCTTCCGCCGATTCGTGTAATACCCTTTGCAACCGCCTCGAAGGGACCTTAGCGTCCCTTCAACAACACCACTTACCACCATGGGACCTATTGGAATGCCTGAAATGATCATGATTTTCGTCGTGATCCTGCTGCTCTTCGGAGCCAAGAAATTGCCCGAACTCGCCCGTGGAATCGGCAAGAGCATGGGCGAATTCAAGAAAGCCCGCGATGATTTCGAACACGAGATTACCCGCTCCGAGACTGAAACCCGCGTGAAGGAAGTTCCGAACAAAGAACCACGCGACTCCTGACTTCCATGCGGTTTCGCAGCTTGACCGCATCGGTCGGAAATCATGCCCCAAGGTTACTTGGGGCATTTTTCTGTGTTTCCGCACTACTCGCCGGCACCGCTTGCGACCGGAAATCCGGCACTCCCGATTGGGACACACCCGGAGTGAAAGCCCCGGCGACCGCCGTCGCGCCATCACCGCAAGCGCCGCCCTCCGCACCAATTCAGGTCAAAGCGGAAATCCCGACCGCCGTCGAATCCTTAAAAGCCCCGGAAACCGCCACCGCTTCCCCGGAAGCAGTCTCATCCGAGGGTCTCCGCTTCATCGCCTACAACGTGGAGAACTGGCTGGCGATGGACCGCTACGTGGACCGGAAGACCCTCAAAGGCGCGCCCAAGCCGGAGCCCGAAAAAGAAGCCGTCGTCCAACTCCTCACCCGCCACGCGCCGGACGTCATCGGTCTTTGCGAAATCGGCGAGGCAAACGATCTCGCGGAAATCCAGGAAGACCTCAAGGCCGCAGGCCTCGATCTCCCCCACTCCCACTTCACCGGCGGCTCGGACCCCACCCGCCACCTCGGACTGCTGTCCCGCTTCCCCATCACCTCCACCGCCAAGCCTGCGGAATCCGAGTTTCAGCTCGCCGGCCAGACCTTCGCCATCAACCGGGGAATCCTCGATGCCTCCCTCGAAGCCCGTGGCAAGTCCTACCGCTTCATCGGGGTCCATTTGAAATCCAAACGCGACAGCGAACAAGGCGACCAAGCAGC
>JBIHZT010000662.1:0-2525 GCA_044240265.1 Luteolibacter sp.
CAACTCGCGGTGGGCCTCGGGCAGGTCGCCATAAGTAATCTGCGAGGCTCGCGTTAGATCGCCGATGCGCTGGGCGCGCTCGGTATCGCCCTTGAGCGTTTCGATTTTCTCCTGGGCGGCGCGGACCAGGTCGATGATCGCCTTTTCATTCCGCCACTGTGCCATGAGGCCGGAGGATTTCTCGCGGAGGTTCGCCTGCTCTTCCTTGACCTTTTCCAAACGGACTTCGGAGGCCTTGTCGGTTTCCTTTTCGAGGGCTTTTTTCTCCATTTCCAGTTGGAGGATCTGCCGCTCCAGCACGTCGATCTCGGTGGGCATCGAGTCGAGCTCGATCTTGAGGCGCGCGGCCGCTTCGTCGATGAGATCAACGGCCTTGTCGGGCAGAAACCGTCCGGAAATATAACGGTCTGATAGCGTGGCGGCGGCGACGAGCGCGCCATCCTGGATGCGCACTCCATGGTGAACCTCATAGCGTTCCTTGAGGCCGCGGAGGATGGCGATGGAGTCTTCCACCGACGGCTCGCCGACCATCACCGGTTGGAAACGGCGCTCCAGTGCGGCGTCCTTTTCGATGTGCTTGCGGTATTCATCCAGCGTGGTCGCGCCGATGGTGCGGAGCTCGCCGCGGGCGAGCTGGGGTTTGAGCAGGTTCGACGCATCCACCGCGCCCTCGCTGGCTCCGGCCCCGACGATGGTGTGAAGTTCGTCGATGAAGAGGATGATCTGGCCCTCGGAATCGGTGACCTCCTTGAGAAACGCCTTGAGCCGCTCCTCGAACTCGCCGCGGTATTTCGCTCCGGCGAGCATGCCGCCGAGGTCCATGGCGATGATGCGCTTGTCCTTCATCGAGTCCGGCACGTCGCCGGAAACGATGCGGCGGGCGAGGCCCTCGACGATGGCGGTCTTGCCGACGCCGGGCTCGCCGATGAGCACCGGATTGTTCTTGGTGCGGCGGGAGAGCACTTGCAGCACGCGGCGGATTTCCTCGTCGCGGCCGATGACCGGATCGATTTTCCCCTCGCGGGCACGGGCGGTGAGGTCGGTGCCGTATTTTTCGAGCGTCTGGTATTTTCCCTCGGGAGAGTCGTCGGTGACCTTCTGCCCGCCGCGGACGCCGGTGATTGCTTCGCGGGCTTTTTTTTCATCGAGACCGGCTTCCTTGAGGAGTTTTCCGGCCGGAGAATCCCCTTTCAAAGAGCCAAGAATGAAATGCTCGACGCTCAAATAGTCGTCACCAAGCGATTCGCGGGCGGTGTCGGCGGCATCCAGCGTGGAGCGGAGGCCAACGCTGATTTGCGGCTGAGTGGATGCGCCCTGGACACTGGGCTCGCGGGCCAGAGCGGCGGCGACGGCGATTTTGAGCCGGGAAATATCCACGCCGGCCTTCTGCAGGATCGGCGTGGTGATTCCTCCTTCCTGTTGGAGGAGAGCCAGCAGGACGTGCAGGCTTTTCAACTCCGGATGAGCGGATTTCGAGGCGATGCTCTGGGCCGACTGAAGAGCCTCCTGGAGCTTTTGAGTGATTTTTTCGAGTCCCATGGCCGTGGCTTTGAATATAAATTAGCGGGAGGGGAGTTCGATTGCAATGCATCGCTTGCCCTTTTTTCAGCATGTGCGGAGCCGTCCACTTTCCGCTTCCCCGCTGCCGCAAGCAGGTTTAGCCTCTCGCCGAAATGAGTAGCTGCGGACCGAAAATGAAAATGGACCCGACCTTGCACCGGGAAAAAAAGCCTGACTGGATCAAAGTCCGCCTGCCGAACAATCCGGGATTCTGGTCCACCAAGTCGCTGATCACCGATCTGAAACTGGTCACCGTCTGCGAGGAAGCGCAGTGCCCGAACCGTTGGGAATGCTGGAGCTCCGGCACCGCCACCTTCATGATCGCCGGGGAAAAATGCACCCGCGCCTGCGGCTTCTGCGCCGTAAAAACCGCCAAGCCCGACGCTCTGGAAGCCGACGAACCCGCCCGCGTCGCCGAGGCCACGCGCCGGATGAATTTACGCCACATCGTCATCACCGCCGTCGCCCGCGACGACCTGCGTGACGGCGGGGCGGAGCACTTCAAGCAAACCATCGAAGCCGTGCGCGAGGCGAACCCGGAGATCATCATCGAGGTGCTCGTGCCGGACTTCAACGACCGCGACTGGGCGCTCGCCTTGGTGATGGAAGCCCGCCCGCACATTTTCAACCACAACCTGGAAACCGTGGAGCGCCTCACCCCGCTGGTCCGCTCGCGCGCGCAATACCAGCGCAGCCTCACGGTTTTGAAAAAAGCGAAGGCCATGGTGAACAACAAGGTCGCCACCAAGAGCGGCATCATGCTCGGCCTCGGCGAGCGCCACGAGGAAATCCTCCGCGCCATGGACGACCTTCTCGAACACGACGTCACCGTTCTCACCATGGGTCAATACCTGCGCCCGACGCCGAAGCACCTGCCAGTCGTGGAATACATCACGCCTGCCGCCTTCGACGAATACAAGGCTATCGCCCTCGCAAAAGGCTTCCGCCATGTCGCCAGCGGCCCG
>JBIHZT010000663.1:0-2520 GCA_044240265.1 Luteolibacter sp.
CGGAGCTCGTCCGGAGTGCGGGCCTTGCCGGGGTAGTTACCGGTCACCGCGATGCCGCCGCTGAGGCCTTCACCGGAGTTTTCGAAGCCGCCAACGTCGTCGCCCTGCCAGCAGTGGAGGGAAATCGGAATGCCCGCGAGCGCGGCCATGGCGGCCTCGGTATCCACGCCGAGTTCGGCGTAACGGGCTTGGGCGAGTTTGTAGGACTGGGCGATGGCTTTTGAAGACTTGGACATGGTGGATATGGTGCGGCAAAGCCTGCGTGGAATTCCGCAGAAAAACCTCCACTGTTTGGCCAAATACAAGCACGATTTCGCCAGTGAAACGCATCCTCAAGATCGACGAGTGGTTCCATCCCGACGGCTTCCCGATCAGCGTGGAGCGGAGGGAGCCGCAGGAACTTTTCGAACCCCACGCCCACGAGTTCGCCGAGCTGGTGATCGTGACCGGCGGAAAATGCCTGCACGTGACTGGCAATGATTCCTGGGAGCTCACGGCGGGCGACGTCTTCGTCATCGCCGGCCCGCGCGAGCACGAATACCGCGACCTCGTGGATCTGCGGCTCGTGAACATCCTTTATCAACCCAACCAGTTGAAAATGGGGCTGCTCGACCTGCCATCCGTGGCGGGCTATCACGCGCTTTTCACGTTGGAACCGTCGTGGAGAAAGCGCCAGCCCACGAAGGGCCGGCTGCACCTTGGCGGCAAGGAAATGGTCCAGTTGATCGAGCTGGTGGACCGACTGGAAGTGGAATTGAAAACCCGCGAGCCGGGATTCGGTTTCATGGCCACGGCGGCGTTCATGCAAATCATCGGCCTGTTATCCCGCTGTTATGGCCGCAGCCCTTCGCCGGACGGGCGCGCCCTGCTGCGGATCGGCGAGGCGCTGTCCCACTTGGAGCGGAACATCCACCGCGAGGTCAATCTGGAGGAATTGGCCAGCATCGCCCACATGTCCCAGCGGAGTTTTTTACGGGTCTTCCAATCCGCCACCGGAACCTCCCCGCTCGCCTGGGTCATCGAGCAAAGAATCAACCGCGCGTGCAATCTGCTGCGCCACACCGACCGCCGGATCACGGAGGTCGCCTTCGACGTCGGCTTCAACGACAGCAACTATTTCACCCGCCAGTTCCGCAAGGTCACCGGCCTTTCCCCACGGGACTACCGGCTGCGAAACGGCGTGGCGTGAGCGCGCCTGATTTCAGGCATGCATTCTGCCAGAAACCTGACAGCTTCCAATGGTGCACGATGAAATCGAACAACTCCGCGCCGAGATCGCCCTCCTCAAGAAGGACATGAAGCATGTTCTCGGGCTCTTGGACCAGGAACGATCCGAGGACGGAACGCGCCCCCAATATCGCCCTGGCGCCCATTGCCTCCCGCTCATCGTCAATGCCACGGATGACAGCGTGGAAATCCGCCTCAACGATAAAAACATGCTCCCCCGCGTCGTTCTGAGCGTCGATGAAAACGGCGCCTGCCTCGAATTCCGCAACGCCGGGGGCAAACTCATCGCCGAACTCGCCCAGGCTCCCGATGGCAGCGGCCAGTTCTGCGTCTGCGATGCCGATGGCAATCCCCGCGCGGGCATGCGAGCCACCGAATACGGAGGACTCGTGAATGTCCTCAACTCGGAGTCCAAGCCCCAGGTCATCTTGATCGGCACCGAACGAGGCGGCGAGGTCCACGTCACCAACGACCAGTTGCGCACCGGCGTCAAATTAATCGCCTCCGAACGCGGCGGCATCATCACCGTCCATGAAACCAGCGGCCAGATCATGGGCTCGTTTTCCGGCGACCATCACTTCGGTTCTCTGACCATCCACGGCACACTGGGCTCTCCCGCCGTCAGTCTCGCCGCCACCGATGAGGGCGGGATCATTGTTTTCTACGATGCCGACGGAGAGAGCACCTCCATCCTCCCCTGATCACGCCGCCCGCTTCGCCGCGCCTCCGCCGATCAAGAAAACCACAGTCGCACACGAAGAAATACGGATCTAATTCATGCCGTTGCTCCCGGCTGAAACAGGCGGGACACTTTCTTTCGGAACTTTCCGTGCAAACACTCCGCGAAGCGATTAGAAATCGAACTGGTCAATGTTCTCCTTGGTGAAGACGAACGGCTTGCCGAGCACGATGTTGTCGCCGACAACCGGCATTTTACCGAGTTTGCCCGCGTTGAATTCCGTGGCACCCGGAGCGAGCTCGCCTTTCGCCACCGCGGCGCCGGCCATGACGGCGAGGTAACCGAGATCCTCGACTTTCCAGAGGATCACCGCCTGGGTGACGCCTTCCTTGACGTAGGTTTTGTTCTCGCTGGGCAGGCCGAGGCCGAGGACTTTCACAGCCCCGGTCTTGCCGGCCTGTTTCACGGCCTCCGCGGCTCCGGGAACGGCGAGCGAGCTGGCGGCGATGATTGCCTTTAGATTCGGATAGGCGCTGAGCAGGTTGGTGGCTTCCTGTTGGGCTTTGTCCTTCTGGTCGTCGCACGGTTTGATGTCCACCAGCTTCATGTTCGGA
>JBIHZT010000107.1:0-8946 GCA_044240265.1 Luteolibacter sp.
TGACGACGGCCTCGTCGCAGGCCGGAGTGCCGCCGTTTTCCATGAGGCGGGCGAGCCGGTCCTCCTTCGAGCAGCGCTTGCGCATGCCTTCCGGAATCAAGCCGAACAGCTTGCCCGCGCCGCCGCCCATGCCAAGTCCGCCGCCGGTTCCCGCGCCTTTGCCAAAGCCGGAACCGCTGCCGGAACCGCCCAGGCCGCCGGACATGCCGCCGCCGCTGAGCGAGCTGAGAGTGGACATTTCACCAAAGTTGTCGCCTTGCTCGGGAATGGCGTAAGATGATGCCGCGCCTTCGGCGAAGACGCGCTTGGAATTGGTGGTGGGAGTGATCTGCGCACGCTTTTTTTGCTGCACTTTGTGCTCGGCGCCGCGTTCGCCGCCACCGCCGCCGGGCGGCATGAAATCGACTTTTTTCTCGGGCTCCTTGATGATTTGGAAAACCCAGAACCCACCGATCACCAGCAGAACGACGTGGAACAAGGCTGCGATCAGGAGCGAGCCGCCGCCGATCTTCGCCCAGAATCCCTGCTTCTTTTCCTCAAGGTGGATGAGGTTTCCTTCGCTATCGTAAGTTTCCATGGTGGCAGTGGGTGGGTCGTTGTGCAGGCTGACGGATTGGGATCACTCCGAGCTTCCGGCTTGAAAGCTGACGTTTGAGATTTTCGCGCGACTCAGGGCGTCGAGCACGTCAACCACCCTTTCATAGCGCGCAAGGTCGTTGGCGTAAATGGTCACAAGCACTTCGGTTTTCGCGGCGTCGCTGCTTTCCCTCAGTTGGTTCAGGTTGCTGGCGAATTCCGGCAGCAGCTTGGCTTCCGGCGTGTCGAGCGGATCGTCATTGAGATAGACCTGGCCGTCGTCCTCGACGCGGACGGCGATTTCATCCGGCGTGACGATCCCTTCCTTGAGTTCCACCGTGCCGGGAAGCTTGGTGACGTGGGCGTTCTCCACCTGGATGTCGCTGGCTTGGACGATGAAGAAGAGCAGGATGACGAAGACCACGTCGATCATCGGCGCGATCTGGAAGCCCAGGTTGACTTCCGCATTGGCTTTCCGGCGGTGGCTTTTCTTTTTCACGGTCGGATTATTTGTTGGAGGCGGCGAAGGCGATGTCGGCAATGCCGGCCTGACCGATGAGGTCCATCACACGCTGGATTTCCCCAGCGGGGACGTTGGCATCACCGCGGACGACGATGCGGAGTTTGGGGTCGCGCTTGAGATTCGCCTGGAGAATCGGGATGGCGTCCTGCCAGTTGTCTTTGATCTGGTCGTCGATCACGAGCAGGCCTTTGTTGGTTTTGGTGTCGAGACGGAGGTTGACGGCCATTTCGTGCTTGGCCATCTCGGCTTCACGTTGTTTCGCATTGGGCGAAATGGGCAGCGTCAGGTTTTTATCCACCTTGAGCACTTCCGCCGAGGTGATCATCACGAAGAAGACGAGCAGCACGAGCAGCACGTCAATCATCGGAGCGATCTGGAACTCAGGTTCGCCGTCTCCACCACCACCACCACCGGCCATAGAATTAGTTGATTAAGAGGTTGTTTGGGAAATGGGATCAGCCTTCGGGAGCCTGGACCCAGTTTGGCAGTGCGGCGTAGGTTTCCTCCTGGCCGACGTCCGCGTCCTTGAGGTAATCGTACGGTGCGTTGCGGAAAAGGTGCTCGGCGGACTCGTGCAAGTGGTGCACGGCTCCCTGCAGTTTGTTGCGGAGGAAATAGAAGGCCATGAACGCCGGGATGGCGACGAGGAGTCCGGTCGCGGTGGCGACAAGCACCTCGCCGATGTGGCCGGCCAGCTCGCCGACGCCACCGGAAAGTCCGGTTGTGCCAAGGCTGCCGAAGGCTCCCTTCATCCCGCCGACGGTTCCGAGCAGTCCGATCATGGGGGCGCAGACCCCGATAACGGAAAGGTAGTTGATGCGGGTCTGAAGGGTGGAGTTGATTTTCTCAACCGTGGCGTAGAGCGCTTCCTCGGTGGCGTCCTTACCGTACCCTACGGAGCCGAGACCGGCGCGCATCACTTCGGCGAAGGGGCTGAAGCTCGCCTTCATCGCCTGATACGCTCCGACGTAGTCACCTGCGAGAAACGCCTCCCGGACAATCGCGAGATCCTCATCGGG
Organism: Luteolibacter sp.; assembly: GCA_044240265.1. GTDB lineage: Bacteria > Verrucomicrobiota > Verrucomicrobiia > Verrucomicrobiales > Akkermansiaceae > Luteolibacter. The sequence goes on from JBIHZT010000107.1 coordinate 2,119, forward strand.
AGTCATTTTCTTGCTGTTGGTCCGCAGCCAGATGTCGATGATGAGCCAGACCATGCCGATCGAAAACAGCAGCAGGATGTGCATGACCCAACCGCCTTCGACGTAGGTGTCGATGAGGGTCTTTTTTTGCACGCCGGGCTTGGCCTCCGAACCGAAGACGGTCATTGGGAAAAGAAATAGAGCGGCATAAATCGCTTTCTGGATGGTGTGTTTCATGGAGCGGTGGATTCGAGGTGTTTGGATTGGGAGCAGGCTGGACGGATTATTTGAGGCTATCAAGACGCTTGTTGGCATCGGCCGCCACGAGGGTGTCGGCGGATTGGCGGATCGAGGAATTGAGAAGGGCGACAGCTTCCTCACGACGACCGAAAGTGACGAGGAATTCCGAGGCGTTGTACTCGGCCACGGCGTTGAGAATCATTCCCCCGGAAGGAAACAGGCAGGGCACCATGAGGAAAGCTTCGAGAGTCTCGATATCCTGCTTGCGGGCCTCCTTGACGTCAGCGCTCCGCTTGACGCCCTTGAGCAATTGCCCGCGGTAGAAGGACGCGTAGGCGCAGACATCGGCGGGGAGGTTGTCGGTGGTAAGGTCCTTGAGGGCGACCCCGCGGTCTTCGGCCCTGGTCGAGGCGGAGAGTAGCAGGGCCTTGCCGAGGGAGACGAAGGGATCGATGCCCTGGGCGGGAGTGGCATCGGAGATTTCCCTGCCGATTTCCGTACATCTGGCGGTATTGCCGCTTACCGCGTAGGCGACAAGAGCGGCGCGGGCGGCCTCAAGCCAGTAGTTCCCGGGGATTTTGGCGGTGATTCGTTGCTCGGCGATGATCGGCTCAAGTAGTTTCAACGCGTCGGCGGGCTTGTCGGTCAGCAAGAGAGCGATGCCCGGATTGATACCCGCGGGTTTTTCGCCGAAAACGTGGTCGGCCAAAGCCAAGGGAAAGGCTTGCCCTGCGGTGAGTCCGTCCGCGGACTCCTTGATGACGAGTTTGTCAGCCTGCAGGGTGACGCCGGAAAGCGGGACGGAGCGACCGTTCTGGAAAACGATGCGGATGGGGTCCGCCGCGTGGAGCCATGACAGCGGCAGGCTGGCGACCGCGCATGCCAGCAGGGTGGCCCGGAGTGAGTGCGATGGGAACGTCATGGGTTGGGAAATTTATTGAGCCAGGTCGGCAGCCTTCTTGGCCCGCGCGGTGTTTTTCAACTTCGGGTCGTTGGCGATGGTTTTGAGGGTTTCGTCAGCCAGTGTCTGGTCGCCCATCTCGACCAGTGTTTCGTAGGCCTGCCAGCCGGCTTCGGCGCAGATTTCCGGGGTGCTTTTGTAAGCGGTGAACACGCGGTTGTAGGTGCCGTGGGCTTTTTTGAGCAACTCCATCTTGGCCTCGGGGTCGGAGGCTTTTTTTGCCTGTGCCCGGTAAATGCCGCCCATCAGGACAAGCGCCTTGCCGGCTGACTCGCCGCGGAAGGTTTTGTCGCCAGCGGTGGCGAGAGCGAGCTTCTCAGCCTCGTCCAACTGGCCCAGCGCGACCAGTGCTTCGAGCTTGCCGATGGTGGTTTCCTTGAACTTGGACGTGCCGGGGTTGTTGAGCAACGCGTTGTCAAAAATCTTGAGCGCCTCCGCCGGTTGCTTGCGGGCGAGGGCGATGTAGCCAAGGCCAACCGGGCCGGCATCGGCGAACATGCCGTCGCGGAAACGGTCGCTGAGCCGCTTGAACATGCCTTCGGCTTGGTCGAGGTTGCCGAGTTTCAGCAGGATGTCGCCGGAAACGGAGAGCAGCGCCGGACTGAGGACCGCCGGATTGTCGGCGTTGATGGTGGCGATGCCCTTGAGATAGAGTTCCGAGCGGTCGGCGCGCTTCAACATCTGGGCGAGCCGGGCGCGGGCGTAGTAGAGACGGGCGTTGGTGGTCGGGTTTTCCTGTCCGGAAGTCGCCTTGCCGAGAATTTCGATGAGCTGCTTGTCGAGGGCGTCCACATCGACCTCGGACGCCTTTTTGCGCGGCACGATGGTTTTGACCAACTCGTCGATGAGGAACTCAACCTGCTCGGAGGAAGGATTGGCGATGCGGGAGCGGAGCGAGTTGGCGAGCATTTCCGCGGCTTCCGCACCTTTGCCTTCGCGGGTTTTCATCTTGGCGACCCAGGTGGCGGAGAGCAGGGCGAGCGGGCTGTCCGGCTTTTTCTGAAGGAAATCCCCATGCAGCTTGGCGATGCCTTCCCAGTCCTTGTTGCCGGAAAGCAGCGTGGTGGCGGAATCGAGGGCGTATTGAATCACGTCGTCGGGACTGTCGGACCAAACCGCGTTCCGATAGGCCTCGATGGCAAGTCGCTGGAACTTCGCGAGTTCATCGGGCTTGTTGGAGGTTTTCTTTTTATAAGTATCCGCCAGCAGGCAGTACATCGAACCGGCGGACGAATCATCGGGATGCTGGCTGAGAAAGCCGGTGAGATCCTTGATGATCTTGTCCGACTGGTCCACTTCCTTGTCGTTGAAGTCGATGAACGCGAGCCGGTAACGCATGTCTCCAGCGTAGCGGCCGTCCGGGAAGCGGGAGAGATATTCCTTACACGAGGCGAGAGTCTTCTTGTACTCGTTGGAGAGGAAGTTGGACATCGCCAGATAATAGAGGGCGTTCTCGACGAGCGGGCTGTTCGGGAAGTCCTTGAGGAACTTGGTGAAAATCGGCGTGGACTCCTTGAAGTTACCGTCCTGGAAAACAGCGAGACCTTGGAAGAAGGTGTAGCGGTCGAGGCTTTCGGACTTGGGGAACCTGGATTCGAGACCGCGGTAGAAGGTGCCGACTTCGGGCCAGTTGCCACTTTGAACCAGCACCTCGCCGGCGAGGGTGGCGACTTGCTCGACGTTCTCGGCGTCGGGATACTTCCGCAGGTAGGCGTCGCAGAGCACCTTGATTTCGGGTATGTCCTGAAGCTTGTTGAGGATCACGATTTCGGCGTAAGCCGCTGCCTTCGCGTCAGTTGCGGAAGCATATTTGTTGCGGATCGTGCGGAAGCACACGAGCGCCTCCTCATGCCGGTCGAGGTAATATAAACAACGTCCGCGGCGCATGATCAGAGCCGCGTCGAGATCCGCCTTTTCTTCGACAGAGGTCAGCGCCTTCTCGGCGAGCTCGATGGCGGGCTTGAGGCTGCCGACAAGTTCCGAGGCGGAGGAGCGTTGGTTGAGAGGCTTGTTTTTCTCCAGCTCCACGCGGGCTTCGAGAATTTTCAAGTCCCTGCGCTGGGATTCCAGGGCGGTTTTCTGAATGTCCAGAATCTGGCCACGCGGCGGGACCGAACGATAGAGCGAGAGCGCGGCCTCGTAGGACTGGGATCCAACCAACTCGTCCGCCCGGACGATGACTTGGTTCGCATACCACGCGAGCGCGTCGCGGATTCCAGCCTGGTTGCTCAGGCGGTCCAGATAAAGAATCAGGTCTTCCAACTTGCCGGTGTCCGCCAGCAGGCCGATGACTTCCACCGCGGCGGTGGTTTGCTGAGGCGAGCGGATATCCGAACCCATCAGGCTTTTGAAAACCTTGAGCGCCTCCTCGCGCTTGCCGAGGTCGGTGTAAACCTGGCCCAGCCATAGGCCGGCTTCCGAGCGGAATTTCGGGTCGACCGCGGCGAGCTTGAGCGCCTCGATGGCACGTTCTTTTTTCTCCGGCGTCCCCTGATCGATACTGGAGCGACCGATGCCGAGCCAGCAGCGGCTGGCATACTCACCCTTCGGAAACCGCTTCAAGCACTCGGCGAATCCGGCCTCGGCCTCGGCCGGTTTGCCGGCGAGCAGATTTCCCAGGCCGATGTTGAAATACAGCAGCTCAAGCGGGGCGTCCTTATTCGTTCCGAGTAGTTTCAGCAGTTCCTCGATTTTCGCGACCGCAGTCGGGTAATCCTTGTCGGTGAAGGCTTTCTCAGCTTCCGAGAAAAGCCGGTTCAGCGTGGCTGGAGCCACAGGTGCGGCTGGCACGGCCGGCTCCTCCTGCGCCTCCGAGCGGGAGGTGGATGCGAGAACCAGGATGGAACATGCGAAAAGCGCGGTTAGATTCGCGGTGGTTTTGAAGGGTTTTCGCAGCATACGACGTGGGCGAAAAATGGAACCGACACCCTTCCACGTGTCAAGCGACATTATCCCCCGTAATACGCGGGATTCCGGTCGACAACCACCATCCCGGAGGTTTTCGGTTGAACTTTGAATTTTCGGGACTTCGCTGCAGCTCGTAAGTTTCCTCACATGTCCGAACCGGATTTCAAAGCCAAGCTCCGCGAGGTGCCCCACAAGCCCGGGGTTTACCTGATGAAGGACCGTCTCGGCTCCATCATCTACGTCGGCAAGGCGCTCGACCTGAAACGCCGGGTCTCCTCGTATTTCATGCCTTCGCAGAAAATGCGCTCGAACGTGAAGACCCGCGCGCTCATCGACTCCATCCATGATTTCGAGTTCCACACCGTCCGCAACGAAGAAGAGTCGCTCCTGCTAGAGGGCAAGCTCATCAAGGACTACCGCCCGCGCTACAACATCGCCTTCCGCGACGACAAGCGCTTCCTGCTCGCCAAGATCCGCCTCGCCGATCCCTGGCCGCGCTTCCAGACCACGCGCATGAAAAAGGACGACGGCTCCCGTTACTTCGGCCCCTTTCCCCACTCCAGCGCCCTCCACAGCACGCTCGAGTGGCTCAACCGCTCTCTCGGTCTGCGCGTCTGCCGCCCCGTCAACCCCGGCGAGGCCGACTACAAACACTGCAACGCCGACATCATCCGGAACTGCTCCGCCCCCTGCATCGGCCGCATTTCCCGCGAGCTCTACTTCGAGAAAATCGAAGAAGCCTGCCGCATTCTCGAAGGGAAAGGGAAACGCGAGCACTTCGAAAAACTCCGCGCCGACATGACCGCCGCCGCCGAGAACCTCGATTTCGAAAAAGCCGCCTCCCTCCGCGACATCCTCCAGAACCTCGAAAAAACCCTCTCCCCCACCCGCCAGTTCGCCCGCGGCCGCGGCGTCCAGACCACCGTGAAACCCACCGAGGACCTCGCCGAGCTCGGCGAGGAACTCCACCTCGCCGGCCCACCGCGCGTGATGGAGTGCTTCGATATTTCCAACGTCTCCTCCAACCACATCGTCGCCTCCATGGTCCGCTTCACCGACGGCAAGCCGGACAACCAGAACTACCGCCGCTACCGCATCAAGACCGTCGAGGGCCAGGACGACTTCGCCTCCATGGCCGAGGTCATCCGCCGCCGCTACTCGCGCATCCTGATGGAAAACAACGCCGCCAACCCCGACGCCGAATTCTCCCAGGAAAATCCCGTCGATGCCCAGCGCCGCCTCGCCCGCGAGGGCAAAGCCAAAATCATCCTGCCGGACCTCGTCATCGTGGACGGCGGCAAGGGCCAACTCGGCATGGCCGTCAGGGAGCTCAAAGCCCTCGGCCTCCACGACCTCCCCGTCGTCGGCCTCGCCAAGCAGCACGAGGAAGTCTTCGTCCCCGGCCGCGAGACCTCCATCCGCATCCCACACGACCGCGGCGCGCTCAAGCTCCTCCAGCGCATCCGCGACGAGGCCCACCGCTTCGCCAACGGCTACAACGCCCTGCTCTACCGCCGCCGCATGAAGGAAAGCCTGCTCGACGACTGCCCCGGCATGTCAGCGAACAAAAAACGCCTCCTGTTGGAAAAATTCGGCAGTGTCGCCCGCTTGAAAAAAACCCCGGCCGCGGACATCGCCGCGCTGCCCGGCATCTCCCTCAAATCCGCCACCGCCCTCGTCGAGTTCCTCCGCCGCGACCACTGAGCGCGCTCGCGCCCCGACCGGAAGCGGTCCGCGGCGGCCAACAACTTCGCACTGGCAAGAGCGTCGATCATCGCTAGCGTGACGGGGTGTTTCAGATTGTTTTCAACGAAATCAGCGCGGCGGAGTTGTCCGCCTTGGGTACGCTTGAGCAGCTTGAGCTGATCGACGAGTTCAAGGTGGGCAAGGAGGATTTGCAAAACCTGACCGGCGAGCGGTTCGGCAAGATCGACCGTGACGGCACGGTGCTCTACCGCTTCCGGGCGAAGGACTACCGGTTCTACTTCGAGGTGAAAGACGGCGCGGTGATCGTGCACCGGGTCCTGCACAAGGGCACGTTTTCCGACTTCCTGTTCCGCTCGAAGATGCCGCTGGCCGAGGACGAAGCACTGGCGAACTCGAAGCACTTCTGGACCCTCATCGACGAGGGCCGCAACGCCCGGCGCTTGTAAGTTGCATTAGATTTTGCTTCCAGTCCCCCGTCGCGATGAGCCATCCTGCGGAACGATGAAATGGCTCATGTATCTGGTGCTGGTGATTGGCGTTGGCGGGAGTTGGATGATGTATTCAAACAAGACCAAGGAGATGACCTCGCTGAGCGAGAAAATCACCACGCTGGAAAACACCGGCACCGAGGAGGAGCAGGTCTCGAAATTAAAGACCGACCTCAACTCGATGGAGGGTGAAAAAACCTTCAACGGCATTCTGCTCACCTTCTTGAGCGCCGGGCTGGTCGGGATCTTCTTCGTCGTCCATCTGCTGCCGTTCTTCGCCCAGCGTGTCACCCACGCGGTGTATGATAGCGCGGAAATGGTCGAGAAGGACGTCATGCACGATGCCCGCTCGCTGATGGCGCAGGGTGACTACGAGGGGGCGATCGCCGCATTCAAACAGGCCGCCGCCGCGGATCCGCTGAACCGGCTGCCGTGGGTGGAAATCGCAAAAATCCAGAAGACCAACCTGGAAGATCCCGCCGCCGCCATCGCGACCATCCGCCATGCCTTGGAGAGCCAGGAATGGGAGATCAACGACGCGGCGTA
>JBIHZT010000664.1:0-2507 GCA_044240265.1 Luteolibacter sp.
CCCGGTTTGTGGGCGGTGACCTGCGTTGACATGTCCTGCGGTGAGCCGATGGGGGTTCCGGCCACCCGTGTGACAACGTCGTTGATTTCGAGCCCGGCCTTGGCGGCGGGGCCGTCCGGAACGAGCGATCTAACGACAACGCCTTCTCCGGGCTTGAGATCGAGGTGGCCGGCTAACATCTCCGGCACCTCGTTGGTGACGATGCCGAGGAAGGCGGTTTGTTCCTTGGCGGCGGGAATGTCCTCCACCTTGAGTTTGATTTCCGGCAGCTTGCCGGACTCTTGTTTCGCGGCGGGTGGCGGTGAATCGTCCTCCGGTGCCTCGATGGCGAAAACCGGCGCGGCCAGGACGACTGCGAGGCCCGCGGTGATGAATGGAAAAGAATTGGTTTTCATGACTTGTTTACCGGTGAGGAGCGCGATGGCCGGAACGCTTTGTTCAATAAATTTCCGGTCAATCGGTTTTCGCCGGAACCAGCATATACTCGACGCGCGGCTGCTCCACCTGGACGGTCCGGCCGTTGGCGTCCTTGAGGATCATCTGGTCTTTATAGACTATTCTAACCACGCTGTGGGGCTGGTTGTTGGACTTCCAGATGACTCCCTCGTCATGGACCTCGCTCAAGTTGGTGTTGAAACCAGCCGGGACGAAGTTGCGCGGGGCGGGGCTTGCGACGGATGGCGCGGCGGCGGTCACCTGGCGGCTGTGGTTTTCCGGTGTCCTGCCGGTCGGCACCAACAAGGCGGTGGCCGCGCCGATGATTGCCACGGCGGCGGCCGCACTCCACATTGGACGCTGACGGCGGCGCGGCGGCGCGGTGATGGCCGCGGGAAACGGCAGGATATTCACCTCCGCAGGGAAGGGGACTTTGGCGACGATTCTTTCGAGTTCCGCCATGAGGTCGGCGGGCAGCGGCGCGGCGGAATTTTTGCGGAGCGACTCTTCAAAGCGGATTTCCTGACAGGTGAGCTCGGTCCATGTCCCATCGGCGGATGCTTCGAGCCGGGTGAGGAATGATTCGTCGAGTCCGACCGCCTTCAGGTCGCGGAGCTCGGCTTCAAGGGATGGCTGATCGGGAGTCATGGCGGTGGGTCGTGGAAGTTGCTAGATCGAAAGGTCGCCGCGGCGGCGGGCGCTGCCGAGGCTGCGCTTGAGGGCTTCAAGACCATAGCGATACCGGGAGGCGGCCGTGTTTTGGGAAATTCCAAGGGTTTCGCCGATCTCGGCAAAGGTGCGCTCGCCCCAGATCTTCATGGTGATCACTTCGGCGAATTTTTCCGGCAGCTCCTTGAGGCATTTTTCGAGCTGGGCGCGGGTCTCGTCGTCCGATGAATCGCTCTCGAACCATGGATTGAAGGCGTCGAAGTGGCCGGTCTCGGCATCCGCGCCGACGTTGTCCTCGCGGCGTTTGCGGCGGTCGTCGCGGCGGCTCAGATCGATGGCGAGCCGGCGGATGGCGGTGTAAAGGTAGGGCAGCCACGCTTCCTGGCCGCCGACGAACTCGCCGCTACTGACTTTTTCCACGAGCTTGACGAGCGCGTCCTGAAAGACGTCTTTCGCGTCCTCGATGGAGCGGGTTTGCTGGCGGGCGAAGAGCAGTAACTTCGGGCCATGGATTTCCAGCCACTCACGCCATGCGGAAGCGGCAGGGGCTGGATCGGCAACGACTGCTAGCGGGGCCATGGGCATTTCTTCATCCATACAGCGGTGCAGGTGGCGGGATTTGTCTCCCGGGGGAAATCTAAAATCAGGACTTCCAGCCGGCGAGCTTGCAGACCCGCTTGAAGTGCAGGGGATCGACCGGATTGATCGAGAGCCGGGTGCCGCGCTGGCAGACCATCATTTCGCAAAGGACGCTGTCCGCCTTGATGGCTTCGAGCGTGAGCATTTCTTTGAATTTGCCGACGTATTCGAAATCGGTGAGCCACCAGCGCGGGTTTTCCGGCTTGGACTTGGGATCGTGATACTCGCTTTTTTCGTCGAACTGCGTGGGATCCGGGTAGGGGACGCCGATGACGCGGGCGATGCCGGTGACGCCCGGCGGCTTGGCGTTGGAGTGATAGAAAAGGGCGAGGTCGCCGGGTTTCATCTCCTTCCACATGAAGTTGCGGGCCTGATAGTTCCGCACGCCGCTCCACGGCTCGCGTTTCACTTTTTCCAGGTCATCGATGCCGAAAACGTCGGGCTCGGATTTGATCAGCCAGTGGCGCATGCGGTCAGGCGATGGCTTGGATGAGTCCCGGCCTGGCGGCGGGCAGGGAGAGGTGTTCGGGACCGAGTTCCAAACCGCGGGCGGCGCGGACGTCGGCCTCGATGGCTTCGAGCACGTCGAGCTCCGGGCGGAAATTCGCCGCATGATAGGAGCTGCGGACGAGCGGGCCGCTGGCGACATGGCGGAAGCCTTTTGCGAGGGCGATAGCCTTGTATTCGTCGAAGGCGGCAGGCGTGATGTATTCCACGACTGGCAGGTGCTTCGGCGTCGGGCGCAGGTATTGACCCATTGTGAG
>JBIHZT010000108.1:0-8899 GCA_044240265.1 Luteolibacter sp.
GGACTGACAAATTCGAGCGCCAGGCGGTACTCACGCCCTCGCACACCGCCGTCATCAGCGGATCCCGGACGCTTTCCTATGCGGAACTGAGCGCGCGCTCGAATCAAATCGCCAACCTCCTCAGCTCCCAGGGCATCGGCCGCGGACACTTCGTCGGACTGGGGCTGCACCGCTCGCTCGACCTGCCAGCGGCTTTGCTTGGCATCATGAAATCCGGCGCCGCCTACGTCCCGCTGGACCCCGGCTACCCTGCCGCCCGGATCGTCCAAATGATCGCATCCGCGAAGCTGGAATACGTCATCACCAACAAGGAGCTCGCCGACCAATTCCCTGACGTCCACACCATTTGCGTGGACGATCAAGCGGTCACCGACGCATCTGTGGAACAAGTTCAGCACCCTTCGGAAAATGACGATCTGATCTACGCCATCTTCACCTCGGGATCGACCGGACAGCCGAAAGCGGCGTCCGTCTATCACCGCGGATTCGAGAACCTGCTGCACTGGTATTCCATTGAGCTCACCCTTGGCCCGGGCGACCGCACATTGATCATCAGCTCACCGAGTTTCGACCTGACGCAGAAGAACTTCTTCGCCCCGCTCATCACCGGCGGCACCCTGATTCTCGACGACTGCCACACCTACGACATCTCGCGCATCACCGAACTGATCCGCCATCACCAAGTCACCCTGATCAACTGCACGCCGAGCGCCTTCTATCCACTGGTGGATGCCGCTGCGGGTGCAGACTATGTCGCGCTGCGTTCCCTGAGATTCGCAGTGCTCGGCGGCGAGCCGATTTCCATCAGCCGCCTCCGCGCATGGCTGGAGCATTCGAACTGCCGCGCAGAAGTGGTCAACTCCTACGGCCCCACCGAGTGCACCGACATCTGCGCCTTCCACCGTCTCCATCGGGGAAATCTCGACGACCACGCGTTTGTCCCGCTCGGCCGCGAAATCCCTAACGTCCAAGTTTCCATCCTTGATGAAAATTTGAATCCACTAGCTGACGGAGAAACCGGCGAACTATGTATTTCCGGAGCCGGAATCGGTGGCGGCTATCTGAATGATCCGGCTCGCACCGCGGAGGTATTCACGGAGTCACTCTACAAAACCGGCGACCTCGCCAAGCGCCATCCATCCGGGATTCTCGAATTCCGAGGGCGCGCCGATCACCAGGTGAAAGTGAACGGATTCCGCATCGAGCTTGGCGAAATCGAGATCGCGCTCAACCAGCATGAAGGGGTCCGAGAAGCCATCGTAGTGGCCGGCAACAACCGCCTGGTCGCCCATGTCCAAGGCGACGTGGAGATCTCCGCACTGCGCGAGCATCTAGCAAGCCGCCTGCCCGGCTACATGATCCCCAGCCAGTTCCATTTCGTGGAAAATTTCCCACTCACGCCCAACGGCAAGGTGGACCGCCTCGCGCTCGCCGGAGTGATCGTGCCGATCACGCCCGAAGCGGCATCCGGCACCAGCATGGAATCGCGGATTCTCGCGCTGTGGTCGGAGATTCTCGACCGCCCGGTGACCGACGCGACCGCGAATTTCTTCGATCTCGGCGGCAACTCGATCCACCTCGCCGTCATCCACGTCCGCTTGATGGAAATGACCGGGCGCAAGTTCCCGATCACCGATCTCTTCGCCCTTCCCAGCGTCCGCGCCATCGCGGATTTCCTCGCTCCAAAGGAAGCGGTTGCTGCTAAGACGGGAGCACAGGACCGGGCGCGCCTCGCCCACGCTGGCTTTTCCCGATTCCGCAACTCCAACCACCGATGAACGAAGACCTCCAAGCCCCCGAAGCCATCGCCGTGATCGGCATGGCAGGCAGATTCCCCGGCGCACAGAATCCAGATGAATTCTGGCAGAATCTGATGGCGGGCAAGGACGGCATCACCCGCTTCCCCGGTCGCACCCAGGCGGATGGCAGCAAATACGTCGGCGCGCGCAGCATGTTCGAGAATCCGGACAAATTCGACGCGTCATTTTTCGGAATTTACCCGAAGGAAGCCGAGCTGATGGACCCGCAACACCGGGTCTTTTTAGAATGCTCGTGGGAGGCGCTGGAAGACGCGGGCTACGATCCGGCCGCGTTTCCCGACATGATCGGGGTTTACGCAGGTCTCAGCCTCAATACCTATCTCCTCCACAATCTCGGCAAAGGCAGGGAACTAGCAAAGAACTATCAGGTCGCCGAGTACCAGACGATGCTCGGCAACGACAAGGACTTCCTACCCGTCCGCGTTTCCTACAAGCTGAACCTGCGTGGCCCGAGCATGACCATCCAGTCGGCGTGCTCCACCTCGCTCGTCGCCATCTGCCAGGCCGCCACCGCCCTGCTCACCTATCAGTGTGACATGGCGCTGACCGGCGGCGTCTCCATCAGTTTTCCCCAACAGCGGGATTATCTCTTCCAGGAAGAAGGCATGGTCTCGCCGGACGGCACCTGCCGCGCATTCGATGCTGACGCCGCAGGCACCGTCTTCGGCCACGGCTGCGGCGTGGTTTTGCTCAAGCGTCTCAGCGAGGCCATCGCCGACCGCGATCCGATTCTCGCCGTGATCAAGGGCTGGGCGGTCAACAACGACGGCTCGGACAAAATCGGATTCGCCGCTCCCGGTCTCAACGCCCAGGCGGACGTCATCGCCCTCGCCCAGGCATCAGCGGGCGTGAGTCCGGCGGATATCTCCTGCATCGAAGCCCACGGCACCGGCACGCCGTTAGGCGATCCCATCGAGATCGCCGCGCTCACCAAGGCATTCCGCGAAGGCGGTGCCACCGAAAACTCATTCTGCGCCATCGGCACCGGGAAGACCCACATCGGCCACCTCGACTGCGCCGCCGGTGTCACCGGACTCATCAAAACGATCCAGCAGTTCCGCCACGGGAAAATCCCCGCGCTGCTTCATTACAAGTCGCCGAATCCGCGCATTGATTTCTCCAACAGTCCCTTCACCCCGGTGAGTGAAACCCGCGACTGGAAACGGGGCGAATCCCCGCGCCTGGCAGGAGTCAGCGCCTTCGGAGTCGGCGGCACCAACGCCCACGTCGTCATGGAGGAAGCGCCGCTACCACTTCCCACCACCGCCGGGCGCAAGGAACAGCTTCTCACTCTATCCGCCAGATCCGCCACCGCGCTCGATGCGATGGCCCTGCGTCTCGCCGACCACCTTGAAAGCGAATCACCCGATCTCGCGGACGTCTCCCACACCCTCGCCACCGGTCGCCGCGCATTCCCACACCGCCGCACCATCGTGGCCGCGGATGCCGCCGAAGCCATCGGCAAACTCCGGGAAGTCGGAAAATCCACCACCGCGCCGCCCACCGCGCCACGGGTCGCGTTTCTATTTCCCGGCCAAGGCTCGCAATACGTCGGGATGGGCCGCGAGATTTACGATTCCGAACCCGCCTTCCGCGCCGCCGTCGATGAATGTGCCGCATTGCTCGTTCCGCTGCTCCGGCACGACGTCCGCTCCACACTCTATCCGTCAGAACACGAGCGCGAATCCGCCGCCCATGAGATCAACCGCACCGCGCTCACCCAGCCGTGCATTTTCGTGGTGGAATACGCCTTGGCGAAACTCTGGATGTCCTGGGGAATCCAACCTTCGCTCCTCATCGGCCACAGCATCGGCGAGTACGTCGCCGCCGTGTTAGCCGGCACATTCAAACTGGAAAACGCCCTGCAACTCCTCGCGACCCGCGCCCGTCTGATGCAGGATCTTCCTGCCGGAGGGATGCTCGCCGTGCGCGCCGGTGCCGACCAACTCACGCTGCCGGATGGCATCGATCTCGCGGCGATCAACAGCCCGCAGCTTTGCACGGTGTCGGGTCCGCACGAAGCCATCGCCGCATTTCAAAAGGACCTCGAAGGCAGGGAAATCGGCTGCCGATTGCTGAAAACCTCCCACGCGTTCCACTCGGCGATGATGGAACCCATCGTCGCGACTTTCACCGAAGAAGCATCGATGGTTCCGGCCAACGCGCCGACCATTCCGTGGATCTCCACCGCCACCGGAAAGGCCATCGATGCCGCGACGCTCGCCGATCCGGGCTACTGGGCGCGCCAACTCCGCCACACCGTCCATTTCACCGAAGCCCTGGCGACGGCGTTCTTGGAAAAAGACCTCGTGATGCTGGAGGTCGGACCGGGCCAGGCGCTCGCGCCCTTCGCCCGCCAACATCCCGAGCGAGGCACCACACCGGTGGTCTCGACGCTTCCTTCGTCCTCCGCCGACCTCGCCGATTTAATCGCCGCCGCCGGAGAACTTTGGAAAAACGGAGTCACCCCCGACTGGACCGCGATCTTCAGTGGACAAGACCGCGCCCGGCTTCGCCTGCCAACCTATCCATTCGAGCGCCAGAGCTACTGGATCGACAACTCATCAGAACCAGTAGCGGCGGCCTGTGACCGTCGCATTTCATCCCCAATCAGCGACGGTCACAAACCGACGCCGCATTCCCCTTCCCCGATGAGCACCGACCGCCTCCCCGATCTTGTTTCAAAACTCCGCGCCCTTGTTCTCGACCTATCCGGTATCGTCGTCGATGACGACAGCGCGAGTTTTACCGAACTTGGATTCGATTCGCTTTTTCTCACCCAAGCCAGTCAGGCGATCCAGTCCCGCTTCGGCGTGAAAGTCACCTTCCGCCAGATGCTTGGCGATCTATCATCAGTCGCATCGCTGGCAAAGCACTTGGACACGGAAATGCCGGCCGGAGCTCCGGCAGCGGCGGTGGTTGCCACACCGGTTGCCGCCGCCACGGGCACACCACTGGAGCAGTTGATGGCGAACAATCTCCAGCTCATGCAAGCGATGCTCGCAGGCCAACAGCCCGCTCCCGTCCACGGTCCCAACCCCGTGAAATGGCCAGCGAACCACGAGCGCAACACAAACACCAACACCCGCTTCGGTCCTTACAAGCCCATCGACAAGGGAGACAAGGGCGGACTGACCGATCTCCAACAGAAGTCGCTCGACCAGCTCATCACCCGCTACGTCACAAAGACTCCTTCCTCCAAAGCCTACACCGCCGAGCACCGCCCGCACTATGCGGATCCCCGCGCGGTTTCCGGATTCAAATCGCTGTGGAAAGAGATGGTCTATCCGATCGTTTCCGCCCGCAGCAAGGACGCGAAGATCTGGGACATCGACGGCAATGAATACGTCGATATCACCATGGGCTTCGGCACCTACTTCTTCGGCCACTCGCCGGACTGGTTGATCGACGCTGTGGAAAAACAACTCCGCACCGGCGTGGAAATCGGACCGCAGTCACCCATCGCCGGGAAACTCGCCAGGTCGATTTGCGAACTCACCGGCATGGAGCGCGCGACGTTCTGCAACACCGGCTCCGAAGCCGTCATGGCCGCCATGCGCCTTGCCCGCACGATCACCGGACGCAGCCGCATCGCCTATTTCACCGGCGACTATCATGGCATGTTCGAAGAAGTCCTTGTCCGCGGCGCCTGGGTGGATGGCGTTTACAAAGCCCAACCGATCGCTCCCGGTATCCCGCAATCCCTCGTGGAAAACATGCTGGTTCTCGATTACGCCGATCCCGCGTCGTTGGAAATTCTCCGCACCCACGCCCACGAGCTCGCCGCGGTGATGGTCGAGCCGGTGCAGAGCCGCGCTCCCGGACTCCAACCGCGCGAGTTCATGCACGAGGTCCGCGCGATCACGGCCAAGTCCGGCACCGCGCTCATTTTCGATGAGGTCGTCACCGGCTTTCGCTGTGCTCCAGGCGGTGCGCAAGCCTACTTCGGCGTCGAGGCGGACATGGCGACTTACGGCAAAGTCATCGGCGGCGGCATGCCGATCGGCGTGCTGGCCGGCAAGAAGGAATACATGGACGCGCTCGACGGCGGTGCGTGGAACTATGGAGATGATAGTTTCCCGGAAGTCGGTGTCACCTTTTTCGCAGGAACTTTCGTGAGACACCCGCTGGCGCTAGCCGCGGCGTGGCGGGTGGTGGAACACCTGATGGGCGAAGGCCCACGCTTGCAGATCGAGATGGAAGAGCGCGTCGACAGGCTTTGCCGCACGCTGAACGAACATTTCGAGAAAATCGAAGTGCCGGTCCGGCTACCGCATTTCAGCGCCTATGCGGTCATCGAACATGCGCCGGATCTCAAATATGTCAGTCTGCTTTGGTATCTCATGAGGGAAAAAGGCGTGCATGTCTGGGAAGGCAGGCCGCTCTATTTCACCACCGCCCACACGGATGAAGACCTCGACAAGGTGGTGAAAGCATTCACCGACTCGGTCACTGAAATGCAGGCCGCTGGATTTCTTCCGGCGTCGCCGGCGGGCGTCGGCCCTGCTCCCGTCGCGTTCCCACGCTTCGACAGCGCGCCGACCACCGAGGGGCAAAGGGAGATCTTCCATGCCGTGCAGATGGGCGACGAAGCGAACTGCTCGTTCAACGAATCCAACATCATCCACCTGGAAGGCGCACTCGATACGGCTACGCTGAAAACAGCAATCAACGATCTAATCGTCCGGCACCCGGCGCTTCGCAGCACCTTTTCCGAGGACGGAGCCACGCAGTACTTCCATCCTTCCGGACGGACGATCGAGATGATGGAACACGACTTCTCGAGTATCGCCCTCAACTCGCCGTCCGCGCTACTTCCGCTTTCACTCATCAAAAGCGCGGAGAGTTCCATCCCGTTCGATCTCACCAAAGGTCCGCTGTTCCGACTGCATCTGGTCAAGCTATCAGCCGAACGTCACGAGCTGTTGTTCACCGCGCATCACCTCGTTTGCGACGGTTGGTCCTTCGGCATGATCCTCGCCGAACTGGCCTCCGCCTACAACGCCCGCAAGGCCGGACGCCTGCCCAAGCTGCCACCCGCCATGTCCTTCGCCGAATACGCCCGGATGGAGAACCCCGACCTCGACGCCGAAAGATTCTGGGTGGAAAAATTTGCCAATGGCGCACCCGTGCTCGAACTCCCGACAGACCGTCCCCGCCCGCAGGTGAAGAGCTACGCCGGTGCCATGGATGCGATCACAGTCGACCCCGAGCGCTATGCCCGATTGAAAAAGGCATCGCCCAAACTCGGAGGCACGCTCTTCGCCACACTGCTGTCGTCATTCGCCACGCTGCTTCACCGCCTCACCGGTCAGGACGACCTTGTCATCGGCGTGCCAGCCGCCGGGCAGACGCGGGTCGGTCGCGACGAACTGATAGGCCACTGCCTGAATTTCCTGCCGCTGCGTCTCAAGGCGGACGGAAGCCGCCCGTTCCGAGAGTTTGCCATGGAAGTGAAGGAAGAGGTCCTGGAAGCTTACGACCACCAGGACTACACCTTCGGCTCGTTGCTGCAAAAGCTCGACCTACCGCGCGACACCAGCCGCCTGCCGCTGGTCTCGGTGATGTTCAACATCGACAAGTCCGGCATCGACCAAATCCACATGGACGGCCTGAAAATGGATGTGGAGACCAACCCCAAACAGTTCGTAAATTTCGATCTGTTTTTCAATCTCGTGCAAACCGACGAGCGCCTCGTCGTGGAGTGCGAGTATAACACCGACCTTCACGACAAGACCACGATCCACCGTTGGCTCAACGCTTTCGAGCAATTGATAGAAAGCGTCATCACCGATGGAGAAGCCGCACTCGCCGCACTGCCAATGCTCGGAGCGGATGAGCGGACACTCACGCTCGAAACCTGGAACGCCACAAATCGCGACTACCCGCGCGACGCGATCCTCCACAGTCTCGTCTCGTCAGTCGCCGCACAATCACCGGGTCGCAGCGCCGTCCGCTGCGGCGATGAATCACTCACCTATGCGGATTTGGAAACCCGTTCGAACGCCCTCGCCGCCCGACTTCAGGCAGCCGGTGTCAAACGCGGCGACCTCGTCGGCATCCACCTGGAGCGCTCGTGCGACATGGTTTCCGGCCTGCTCGCCATCCTGAAATGCGGCGCCGCCTACGTGCCGATGGACCCCGCCTTCCCCGCGGAACGCCTCGGCTTCATGGTGGAGGACGCCCACATGACGGTCATCCTCTCACAATCGTCGATCCATCTCGAACTGCCCACATCGGCCGCCCACGTCGTGCTAGTGGACGATCCATCAAATTCGCTTCGCACCTTCACCCCGGTCGCGTCCGATCCCGAGGACACCGCTTACGTCATCTTCACCTCCGGCTCCACCGGCCGGCCGAAAGGCGTGCGCATCCCCCACCGCGCGGTGGTGAATTTCCTCTCGTCCATGCGCAGAGAGCCGGGACTCACCGCGAACGACGTCCTTCTATCCGTCACTACGCTGTCATTCGATATTTCCGGGCTGGAAATCTTCCTGCCACTCACCACCGGTGCGGAAACCGTGATCGCCACCCGCGACATCACGCTCGACGGACAACTTCTCGACACCGCCATCACCCGCCACAACATCACGGTGTTGCAAGCCACTCCGGCGACATGGAGATTGCTGCTGGAGGCCGATTGGAAGGGAAAAACCAATCTTAAAATCCTCATCGGCGGTGAAGCCGTGCCACGCGATCTGGTGAACCGCCTCGCACCGCTGTGTGGAGAAATCTGGAATGTTTACGGCCCCACGGAGACCACCATCTGGTCCACCGTCGCACGACTCGCCGCTGGCGAGGGACCGGTTCTCATCGGCCACCCGATCGACAACACACAGGTTTATGTCGTGAATCCAGCGATGCAGCCGCAGCCGGTCGGCATCGCCGGCGAGCTTCTCATCGGTGGTGACGGCCTCGCGTCCGGCTATCACGAGCTTCCCGAGCTCACCGCGGACCGTTTCATCGACTCGCCATTCCGTGCCGGCAAAAAACTCTATCGCACCGGCGACCTTGCCCGCTGGACGCCGGACGGATCACTCGAGTGCCTCGGCCGCATGGACCACCAGGTCAAGGTCCGC
>JBIHZT010000666.1:0-2500 GCA_044240265.1 Luteolibacter sp.
CTCCTGCGAAGTCGGTTGCGCCCGCCAAAAAAGCGGCTCCGGTCAAATCCCGCTCCTCGGTGGTGGATTTTCCCGCGCCTCCCGCTCCGGTCCGCCCGCCTTTCGTCCCGCCCAAAGCCGCGCCCGCTCATTCCGATGGCCCGGTGGCCCCCGGCAGCAACGGCTCCCACAGCGTTGCCTTCGTCCAGAAACAACGCCAGCGCCTGCTCGATCTCCGCGACGATCTGGTGGACGCCGTGTCCGGTATGGCCCGCGACACCATCCGCAACGCGCCCGAAGGTTCCGAAGCGTCCGGCAGCGGACAGCATCAAGGCGATGCCGGCAGCGATGCCTATGACCGCGACTTCGCGCTCTCCGTTCTCGCGAAGGAGCAGGACGCGCTTTATGAAATCGAGCAAGCCCTCTATCGCATCAAGCACGGCTCCTACGGCATTTGCGAAATGTCCGCCCGCAAGATTCCTCAAGCGCGTCTCGAAGCCATTCCGTTCGCCCGTCTGACGGTCGAATGCCAGGCCCAATGGGAGAAGGAATATGGCAACCGTCGCTTCCGTCCGTCCAACGAAGTGGGCTTCTCCGGCGGAAAATATGTCGAGGATGAAGATTCTGAAACGGTTTCTCTTGACGAGGACGACGATTAAAGCAAAGTCCGCCCCCCAAAGTCATGCCACGCGAGATTATCATCCTAGAATGCACCGAAGCGAAAGCCGAGGGCAAGCCGACCTCACGCTACGTCACCACGCGTAACAAAAAGAGCCTCCGTACTCCAGGTCGCCTCGAGAAAGTGAAATTCAACCACTTCCTCAAGCGCCGCACCCTTCACCGCGAACTTCGCTAACACCAGCTTCCCATGTCCGAGCCTAAAACCATCCAGCGCCGCATCAACTTCCGCAAGGCGAACCGTAAGATGACGCGCCGTCGTCACGACATCCCTGCCGATCTTGTTGTCGCGACCAACCCGGAGCTTCTCACCAAGTTCACGACCGAAACCGGGAAGATCCTTCCCCGTCGCGTCACCGGAGTTTCCGCCAAGCTGCATCGCAAGATCAACAACGCGATCAAGCAGTCCCGCGCGATCAACCTGCTTCCCTAATCGTCCGCGAGGACCTGTTTTTCCAGAAAGCCAACCCGTCGAAAGAGGGTTGGCTTTCTGCTTTTGCGGGGCGGCCTGCGGTTGTTGATTCTTCCGCAATTTTTACCTTGGAGCGGTCCGTTTGACTTTCTACATTCCGCGCGGCGCAAGCCGTTTCCCATGGCCCAAAAAGACTTCACCATCCTCAACAAGCTCGGCATCCACGCCCGTCCCGCCGCGCAATTCGTCAAAACGGCCAACCGGTTCCAAGCGGACATCTTCGTCGAAAAAGACGGCGAGGAAGTGGACGGTAAGTCCATCATGGGGCTTATGATGCTCGCCGCCGGAAATGGATCGATCATTTCCATCAGCGCCGACGGTGCCGATGCGGACGCCGCGCTCGAAGCGCTGGGAGATCTGATCACCCGCAAGTTCGAAGAGGAGTAAGGCCGGGAGCGCGAGTCTCCAGACTCACCGCGAAAGGGATCCCGCAGTTCCGCGGCCTTCGCCTCCTTTCTTCGTCCATCCTTTCACAAGCGAGTCTCGAGACTCGCGTTCCGGCGGGACTCACCTCGCAAGCGCTTGCATCAGTTGCATGGCTTCCGGGAAATCCGGGCGGAGTTGGAGGGCGAGCGCGGCGGCGGTCAGGGCTTCGTTTTTCTGGCCGAGCCGGGCGTGGATGGTGGCGCGGGCGTAGGGGATTGCGGAGTCGTTAGGATCGGCGGCTTCGCCTTGGCGCAGGGCGGCGATGGCGTCTTGAGGTTGGTTCATGCTGCTTTTGGCGAGGCCGAGGTTATACCAAGCGCGGGCGTAGCCGGGATCGAGCTTTACGGTTTTTTCCAACTCGGCGACGGTTTCCGCGGTGATACCGGATTCGCTCAGGGCGAGCGCGAGTTTGTAATGATATTCCGGATTTTCCGGGTCCAGGGCGATGGCGTCCCGCAGCGCCTTGACGGCACCGGCGGAGTCGCCGGTGGTGCTGAGAAGGATGGCGAGGTCGTGGTGGAAGGGTGGGGAGTTAGGGTCCCATTCGATGGCCTTGCGCATCTGGCGGATGGCTCCGGCGGTGTCGCCGCGGAGTGTCGCGAACTGGGCGAGCTGCATGCGGCCGGTCGGTTGGTCGGCATTGATGTCGAGCATGTGGACGAGTTCCTTTCCGGCGCGGGTGGTGAGGTCGAGCGTGTCAACAAGCGCCCACGCGGCGGCGATGCGGACGGAGCGGATCGGGTCTTCCAACAGCGGATGGATGGCGCTGCGGACGCTGGCGTTGTTCGCCCGGACCTGCTGGCCGAGCGAGCGGACGGCGGCTTCGCGGACGAGCGGGCTTTTGTGGGCAAGTTGGTCTATCAGGGCTTGGGTGGCTTCGGGATCCATCACCCAGCGTTCCAACAGGTGGCAGGCGGTGGCCTGCCAGGCGGGGATCTCCTCGGT
>JBIHZT010000109.1:0-8863 GCA_044240265.1 Luteolibacter sp.
GTGGCGTCGAGCAAGAGCTCCAGCTCGCCGATTTCCTCCAGCAAATCCCCGTAGGGCGACGAGCGCGGGTCGAGCTTGGTGAGCTCGTTGGAAAGGCGGTCGATTTTTTCGCTGAGCGCCATGGTTTCACCGAAGGCCGACTCCGTTTCCTGCCAGAGTGTGCGGCCCTTGACGTGAATTCCCTCCTGCGGCAGGTAGCCGATCCGCGTGCCCTTGGGCGCGTGGATCTGGCCTGAGGTGGGGCGGATGATGCCCGCCACGCATTTCATGAGCGTGGATTTCCCCGCGCCGTTGTGACCGGCGAAGGCGATGCGCTCACGCGGCTGGACGGAAAATGCGAGGTCGTTGAAAAGGACGCGTGCGCCGAATTCAACTCGGAGTGACTGGACGGAAATCATCGGAGGCGGAAGATGCACGCCACGGGCGCGGGGTCAAGTCCCGGGGAAAATGGCGGATCCGTGACATACTCGTGGATTTTTTGCACACTCTTGATTCCGTGCTAACCTCGGTCCCATGCTCCTTCGAATCCTCATTCCCGTCATCGTGATGACCTCCACAGCCTTTGCCGCCGACCTCACCGATATCCCATTCAACGACGCGGCCGGGAAAAAGACCTCGCTCCTCGACTACAAGGGCAAGGTCGTGCTGCTGGTCAACCTCGCCTCCAAGTGCGGCCTGACGGTGCAGTATGAGGCGCTCGAGGCACTCTACAAAAAACACGCGAAAGATGGCTTCGTGGTGCTCGGCTTCCCGTGCAACGACTTCGGAAACCAAGAACCCGGCACCATCGAGGAAATCCAGAGATTCTGCAAAACGAAGTATGACGTGACCTTCCCGGTGATGGATAAAATCAGCGTGAAGGGTGAAAAACAGCATCCGCTCTACGCGGGTCTAACCGGCAAGGACGGCGTTTTCCCGGGCGATGTCGGCTGGAATTTCGGGAAGTTCCTCATCGGCCGTGATGGCAAGGCGATCGCCCGCTTCGAGCCGAAGACGACGCCGGACAGCCCCGAGATCACCGGCGCGGTCGAGAAGGCCATCGCGGTGAAGGATTGAGAAATCACTCCTTCGGTTTCGGGGTGGCCTTGCGGGCGGCGGCGAGCGCTTGATCGATTCGTGCCGCGTTTTCCCCGCTGAGGTTGAGGGATTGGACCTGGCGGTTGAAAATTTCAAAGTCGGTGGTATTCATTCTCGACCGGCTGGAGCTTCCTTCGGTCGATTCCGTGAAATGCTCGAGGGCACCGACGATGAGTTGTGTCTGCTCGGCGGGATCCCGGATGGCACCGGCCAGTCCCGCCAGGCCGCTGAAGCCGCGGTAGAGGGTGTTGTTCGCCTGGTTTTTCAGATCTTCCGCTTGGATTTCGACTCCTGCGGGTAGCAGGCTGGCGAAGGTCGCGATGTCGCCGGAGTTGTTGTAGGCCATCTGGCTGACGGCCTCCTGGAGCAGTTCCTTTTCCTTGCCTGGTGACTGGGCGATGGCGCGTGACATCCATTCCCGCGCCTTTTCGGCATCGCCGGAGCGGGAGAACGAACTGGCGGTGGAAAGCTCGAGGGACGCACGCTCCTTGCCCGGATCCATCCTGGCCAACCAGGCTTCCGCCTGGACGGGATCTGTGAAAATCGCGTTGGAAAAGATGTTCTTGAAGCTCCAATCCTGCAGACGGCCGTCCTTCGAGCGTTGATAGATCTCGTCGATCATTTCCATCCGCTCGCCCTCGGGCAGTTCCCGGTAGCAATTGGAAAGGATGTTGCCTTGTTGCTGTTGGGGAAGCTTGTCCAGGAAGGCGAGGAGCGGCTTTTTCCCCAGGCGTGCCATGGCGCTTGCGATCCCGTAAGACGCCTGCCAGCCGTCGTGGTGATCGAAGGTGCCGTCCAGAAGCGCCTCCCGGTAGATGTCCGCAGCGGCCATCGGATCGTCCTTGGCCATGGCGCCGAGCACGGAAGCCAGCAGGCTGGAGGCGTTTTTCTGGCTTCCCGCCCACGCCAGGGCGCGCTGCGGATCTTTCGAGGCGAGGGCGGTCATGATGGTGGTAATGCCGCCGTTGCGCTTGCTTTCGGGATCGGCGGCGATGGCTCCCGCCGCCTGCTCCAGCCGGGATGCGGGTAGTTTTTCCAACAGCAGTTGAAGCTGATAGGACTGCCGCGCGCGGGCGACGGGACTCTGGGTGGAGTCGTATTTTGAAAGCTGGAGTACGATTTTCACCAGCTCGCCGTCGGAGAGATCCTTGGCCGGGCGGCCCTTGAGGATTCCTGCGAGCAGCTCGTCGCCGGAGTTCTCGCGGGCCTGTCGGTCACGCGAGGAGGATCGGGTCTCGCGTGGGGTGGCCGCTTGTTTTTCCGAGCCGCCAGTGCTGGCCGGCGAAACCCGGCTGCTGCCCGCGAGATAGCCGATTCCCAGACTGACGGCGCATGCGCCCGCGATCCAACAATGGGACTGCTTCATTCGGCACAGTAGGGAACCGGTGCGTGCGGTGGCAAGGTGAAGATTCCGTGGCGTGGATGGCGGAGAGTCAATTCCCGTCCGGCTTGGTCAGATCCTCGAGCGGACTGGCGGCGTAGTGGAAATCGGCAGGTGAGCCGGGGTGGGCGGGGTCGAAGGGCTTCACGTCGTCGGCAAGCAGCGAGGCTAGCGGGATTTCAGCTTTCCGGATGCCTTCGACCACGCATTTCGCGATCTCGTAGCTGCCGAAGTTGTTGTGATGCGTGCCATCCTGGAACGCGGCGTCGAGGTTTTCTCCAAGACCCGCGTAGAGCAGGCGGCTCATCGCGTGGAGGTCGATCAAGGCGGTCTTTTCGGCCTTGGAGACGCGGATCACCGTGTCGGGATAACCCGCGAGCGTGTCTTTTTTCATGCCGGCCTTGCGTTCCATGGAGGTGACTAACACCGGTATGCCGCCTTTCGACCGGATGCTTTTCACAAGCGCGGTTAGGTCGGCCTCGTAGCGTTGCAGCGCATTCTCCTGTTTGGACTTCATGTCGTTATGGCCGAACTGGGCGAACACGTAGTCGCCCTTTTTCACCAGGGACTCGACTTTCGCGACGCGTCTGGCGGAAAGCGAGCTGGCGAGCGATTCGCCGGACTCCGCGTAGTTCGCCACGGCCACGCCGGGCTTGAAAAACCGCGGCAGCATCTGGCCCCACGAGTTCCAAGGCTCGTAGGGTTGGCCCGCGACCGTGGAGTCGCCGAGCAGATAGACGGTGACTGGATCGACCGCCGGGGAAATTTCCAGACCGGCGACGCACGGACGCGGGCCGTTGAATTCCAAGGTCAGCTTGGAATCCCAGTGTAGATAGTTCTTCTCGCGCTCCTTCAGCCCGACGCGCGCGCCGCCCTGGATGTCCGGCTGGCGGATGTTGACGGTGAATTTCCGGGTGACCTGTTGGCCTTGCGGGGTGGCGAGATTTTCCACCATCAGGCGGCGTGACTCGGACTTGATGGTGGTGTCCGAGGTGCCCTTGGGGTCGCCGAGCAGCACGCTGACGTCGTAGCTCCCCTCCGGCAGTTCCACGGAGAAATAAAAGCCGCCCTCGCCGGTGATGAAAGCGCCGCCGTCGCCCGCCTTGGGGGTGATGGCGAGGTCGAAGCCGTAGCCTTGCTCCGGCGTGAAGACGGTGGCCGGCGTGACGCCGATGGCACCGGGGGCGACCTCGTCGGTGCCGAAGTCGAACTTCATCGGTGCCGCGTGGGCAAAACTGGCGATCAGGGGCAACAGCAGTGTGACCGGGTGTTTGAACATGCTTCCAAGCTAGCGGATGCCGACGACCTGTCACGTATTCCCGTATCCTCCAATCGGAGGAGGAAATCATGGATTTCGCGTTTGCGTGTTTCACGGGAGCGGTGACTCTGCGGCGGGATGTTGAAACCACGATTGAAGAGCGATGCGATGAAGGGCCGGGTGGCGTTTCGCGAGGCCCTGGCGGTGTGGTTTTTGGAAAACGGCCGCGACTACCCGTGGCGGCGGACGCGCGAGCCGTATGCGATTTTGATTTCCGAGGTGATGCTCCAGCAGACGCAGATCGCGACGGTGCTGGGGAGGGGATTTTACACGCGCTTTCTGGAGACCTTCCCGGACGTCGAGTCGCTGGCCGCCGCGGAGGACGAGCGTTTGCTGAAGGCTTGGGAGGGGCTGGGCTATTATCGGCGGGTGAGGATGTTGCGGGAAACGGCGCGCGCGGTGATCGCGCAGCACGGCGGCGCGTTTCCGATGGATCTGGCGGCGTTGATGAAACTGCCCGGCGTGGGACGCTACACCGCCGGGGCGCTGCGGGCGTTCGCCCATGATTTGCCGGCCGCGGTGGTCGATGGAAACGTGGCGCGCGTGCTCTCGCGGGTGATGGATTTCTCCTCACCGGTGGATGACACGGCGGGACAGAAACAAATGTGGGAATGGGCGGAAGCGCTGGCGGACCCCGATCGGCCGCGGATTTATAACTCAGCACTGATGGAGCTGGGGCAGAAAATCTGTCGTCCGGGCGTGCCGGATTGTCTCGCTTGCCCGGTCGTGGGATTTTGCAAAACCCGTGAGCCCGAGTCGCTCCCGGTGAAACGCCAGAAGACGGCGATCACCGCAGTGGACGAGCACGCGCTGTGGCTGCGGGATAAAAACGGCCGCCTGCTGCTCCACCGCGAGGGCGGAAAGCGCCGCGAGGGATTGTGGAAACTGCCCACGCGCGAGGCGGTGGCGCTTTCCCTGCTGCCCGTGCTCGACGAACACCGCTACACCATCACGCGCTACCGGGTGACACTGCGGGTGCATGACGGGTCCGCGCTTGGGAAAAATTTCCGGCCGGCGGCGGACGAAGTCTGGCAGGAGCCGGCGGACGTGCTTGCGCTGGCGATGCCGTCACCTTTCCGGCGGGTCATCGAGCGATTGTTGGCTGAAACTTGAAATCGGATGTGACGAATGAGAAACGCTATGCTTTGCTCGGTCTGGATGGAAAAAATCGTTCGGTTTTCGGGGCTTCTGCTGATGGGTTGGATGACTCAGGCATGTTCGGTTTCCCCGCCGCCCGACGTGGTGGCGCCCAATAGGGCGACCCGCCAGATCGTCGCCGAGCGGGTGAGCGCCGTGGTGGTGACGGATCGCAACAACCTCGATAGTTGGGTAAACCGGAATTTCTCCACCTCCACCGCCCCGGGCGATGCCGATGGCGGCTCGGCCGCGCCGATTTCGGCAGACGGTTATTTCCTGACCGCGGACCACGTCCTGTCGCGACTGGCCGGACGGAATGTGTTTCTCATCTACGGCCAAGGCAGGCGACTGGCCCCGGCAAAGGCGCGGGTCGTCTGGCGCTCCGAGTCGTCCGACATTGCCCTGCTCCACGTCCCGGTGAAGACGCCGTATTTCTATCAATGGACACCGCCTGACAAATGGCTTCCGGCCGGCACCCGGGTGATCCACGGCGGGATTTCCACCGGGTTCAAATCGAGCGACGGCAAGCTGGGCACTCCGCTCGCGCCGGAGCGGACATTCACCGGGAACCGGGCATTCAAGATGGACATCCCGCTGCAGCCCGGGGACAGCGGCGGACCAGTGGTGGACGCCTACGGGCGGCTGGTTGGCATCAATTCCGCTGTGGAATTCCTGGTGCCGATGGAAACCGCGTTTTTTGTCGATTCCGAGGGCAACCGGCCGAATACCCGGATGATCGCCGCCACGATGGAACTGGATCGCACCCGCAACAGAGGGCGCTGAACCGCCGTAGAATCCCGTGAAATTTCTCCTCAAGACCGCCTGGCTCACTGGATGTGCCGTCGCCGGACTGGCGGCGACATCCTGCACACCGTTTGGAGACTCCTGGCTGCCCGGCAGCATGGCGGCTGCGGCGAGGAACCAGATCATGTTGGTGCGAAAGGATCCGCCGTCGTTCGGCTACCAGCGCTTGGAACAGCAGTCGCGCGTTTATCCCGACCTGGGTGGGTTCGTTTCCAAGCACGGCCAGCCGGATTTCCTCGCCGAAACGGGCGATCGGAACCGCCGGTATTTCATCCTGTATTACTTGAGGGACCGCGAGGCCTTCGCCTGTCGCACGCGCCCGGGAGGCGACCATTTGGTCGAGTT
Organism: Luteolibacter sp.; assembly: GCA_044240265.1. GTDB lineage: Bacteria > Verrucomicrobiota > Verrucomicrobiia > Verrucomicrobiales > Akkermansiaceae > Luteolibacter. The sequence continues at coordinate 6,063 of JBIHZT010000109.1, forward strand.
TGCCGGACCTTATCCGATCACCGAGCGGGAGTTCCGCTTGCTGGACGGCTTCCGCCGCGATCCGAGCAAGAGGCCTGCGGGCTTGTGATTCCGGGCGGTTTTTTCGATTCCAACTTCCTCCTTGCTTCCATGAGGCACCGGGGTAACGTCCTCTCACTCTCGGCGGTTTGCGCCGTCGGGAGCACATAAATAACCCGGGGTTTTTGCCCCACTTATAAATAGAAATAGATACATAAAACCATGAAAACCAACCATCACATGCGTCGGGGCTTCACTCTTGTGGAGCTGCTCGTCGTTATCGTCATCATCGCGGCGCTTGCCGGCCTCACCGCTCCCATGGTGATCCGCCAGCGCAAGAAGGCCGACCAGACCGAAGCCGTCAACAACGCCCGCCAAGTCGGCATGGCATTGTTCGAGTTTGAAACGGAATACGGAAGTTTCCCAGATGACGCCACCGCTACCGCCGTGAAAGAGGCGACGGATACCGAACTGGTGTCTGGTAAAACTTCCAACGACCGTTTCCGCCAACTCCTTCGCGCTGGTATGACCCAGTCGGAATCCATGTTCTATGCGAAGACCGCTTACACCAAGAAGCCTGACGGCATCACGACCACCGCGGCACAAGCGTTGGATGCGGGTGAGTGTGCTTTCGGCATCCTCATGGACCAAGACAAAGGCCTCAGCGCCGCTGGAAATCCGGGTCGCCCGATCATCGGAGCTCCCTTCAAGATCGCGATGGACGGAACTTTCGACAGCGATTTCTACGATGGCAAAGCCGTCATCCTGAAGCTGGACAACAGCGTGACCTCGCTGCCGATCGTCAGCACCTCCGGCAATGTCAAAATCAACGGCAAGACGATCACCGAAACCGGCGACGAAACGGTTTGGGGCGCAGGCTCGACGGTGAAGCCAACCTGGGCATTTCCGAAGCCTAAGAAATAATTAGATTCAATCCATCAACCGGGAGGTCTCTATGGCCTCCCGGTTTTTTTGTGCCCACGCCGGATGCGCCCACAAAAAAACGCCCGTCTCCCTCGCGGGAAACGGGCGTCGTAAATTCGCAAGGAAACTTACTTCGAGGAGGAAGTGAAGCTCGCCTGGCTGGCGCCCTTCTTGATCTTGCTCGACTTGATCCAGCTCATCGTGGAGCGGAGCTTTTCGCCGACCTTCTCGATCGGGTGCTGCGCCTCGGCCTTGCGGATCGCGTTGAAGTTCTTGTTGCCGGAAGCATATTCGGCTGTCCACTCCTTGGCGAACTTGCCGTTTTCGATGTTCTTCAGCTGAGCGACCATCCGCTTCTTGACGGAGGCGTCGATGATTTTCGGGCCGACGGTGACGTCGCCGTATTCAGCGGTCTCGGAGATCGAGAAACGCATGCCGGCGATGCCTTGCTCGTTCATCAGGTCGACGATGAGCTTGAGCTCGTGAAGGCATTCGAAGTAGGCCATCTCCGGTTGGAAACCTGCCTCGACGAGCACTTCGAAACCGGCTTTCACCAGTGCCGTGGTGCCGCCGCAGAGGACGACTTGCTCACCGAAGAGGTCGGTGACGGTTTCCTCGCGGAAGTTGGTTTCAAACACACCGGCACGGGCGCAGCCGACACCACCGGCCCAGGCGAGCGCGGTTTGTTTGGCCTTGCCGGAAACGTCCTGGTGCACGGCGATGAGGCCGGGAACGCCTTTGCCGGCGACGAATTGCGAGCGCACGGTGTGGCCCGGGCCTTTCGGCGCGACGAGGATCACGTCCACATCCTTCGGGCAGGTGATCGTCTTGAAGTGAACGGCGAAGCCGTGGGAGAAAAGCAGCGTTTTGCCCTTGGTGAGGTGCGGCGCGATGTCCTTGTTATAGACCGAAGGAATCACGGTGTCCGGAGTGGCGACGAAGATCACGTCGGCCTTTTTCACGGCCTCGGCGGTATCCATGACCTCGAAGCCGAGCTTCTTGGCGACTTCGCGGGACTTCGACTTCGGGTAGAGGCCGATGATGACCTTGAGGCCGCTGTCCTTGAGGTTGAGCGCGTGGGCATGGCCTTGCGAGCCGAAGCCGATCACGGCGAGGGTTTTCTTCTTGAGAGGAGCGATCGGGGCGTCCTTGGTGGTATAGATCTTCGCGGCCATGGCTGCTCGGTAGGTTGGTTCGATTTAGGCACGCCGCTGCCATCGGGGCAAACGGCGGGGCGGCACACTGGCGGGATGGGGGAGGGTGGTCAAGCAACAACCCGCGCACATTCCGTCGTATTGAAATGTCCTCGCGGAGCCCGGCCCCACTCAAATTCCCCGGTGTTGTGATCGCCCCGCCGTCTGCTATCGTCCGGCAGCCAGATGAACGACACCCTCTCCCCACCGCCGGTTTCCACAGGTGTCGTCTTCGAGGCCCGCGGTGTGAGGAAAGTTTACCACACCGGCGAATTGGACGTCGTGGCCCTCCATGGTGTGGACATCCAATTGCACGCCGGCGAGCTCGTCTGCCTGCTTGGTGCGTCCGGCAGCGGGAAATCCACCCTGCTCAACATCCTCGGCGGCCTCGACGTGCCGACTTCCGGGAATCTCATCTACAAGGGCTGGCCGCTCGACGGCTCGGATGAAAACACGCTCACTCTCTTCCGCCGGAACTGCGTGGGCTTCGTCTTCCAATTCTACAATCTCATCCCCAGCCTCACCGCCCGCGAGAATGTCGCGCTCATCACCGGCATTTCCCGAGATCCGATGACGCCGGAGGAAGCGCTGGAAATGGTCGGCCTCGGCGCGCGCATGGATCATTTCCCCTCCCAACTCTCAGGTGGCGAGCAGCAGCGCGTCGCC
>JBIHZT010000110.1:0-8861 GCA_044240265.1 Luteolibacter sp.
ACCGCCTCGTTCGCCACGATCGGCGACATCAACCTGGCCGAGCCCAAGTGCATGATCGGCTTCGCCGGCCCGCGCGTGGTCAAGGAAACGACCCACCAGAACCTGCCGCCCGGCTTCCAAACCGCGGAGTTCATGCTCGAGCACGGCTTGATCGACGCCATCGTCCCGCGCCCGAAACTGCGTGAGCGCCTCGGCACGCTGCTGGCGTACATGATGCCTCAATAAGCGATTCCAGTGGCCAGCGAGTCTTTAGAAAATCATCCCAAGCTCTGGAAATGGCGGCTTGAATGGCTGGCCCAGACCGCAATCGAAAAACTCGCGGGGATGCTCCCCTGCCCGATGATTTTCCGCATCGGCGAAACCATCGGCGGGATTGCCTGGCATTTCATGCCGTTCCGGCAGCGGGTGGTGATGAGGAACCTCCGCATCGCCTTCCACGGGGAATACGATCTGCCGACGCTGCGGCTGATGGCGCGGCAGACCTTCCGCCGCACCGGGGCGAATTTGCTGTCCGCGCTGCATTCGACCCACCTTTCCGCGGCGAAGATCGACGCGATGGTGACCGTTGAAAACCAGGAACTTCTGGAAGACGCGCTGACCCGCAGTCCCGGTCTGGTGCTGCTTCCATCACACATGGGAAACTGGGAGCTGCTGAGCCGGATCAACCTGAAATTTCCCCTCGGCCACAAAATCGGCGCGTTTTACCGGCCGCTGAACAACCCGCTGCTCGACGCCCGCGTGCTGGCCCAGCGGGAACACGACGGCACCCGGCTTTTCTCCAAGCGCGACAGTTTCCACTACGTCACCGGATTTCTCCGCGAGGGCGGGATTCTGGGCATTCTGGCGGACCAGCGGGTCGGCAGGCAGGGCGAGCCGGTACGGTTTTTCGGCCGGATGACGCGGGCGAGTCCGCTGCCCAGCCTGATGGTGCGGCGCAGCAAAAGCGAGGTGCTCGCGATGTCCGTAATCACCGAGGCCCCCGGAAAATGGAAAATCCGCTACCACCCGGTCAACCGGCCATTCAAAACCGAGGACTGCATGGCGGCGGTCGAAAAGGCGCTCAAGGCGAGTCCGACCGATGTTTTCTGGTTCCAAGAGCGGTGGAAGGTCTATGTCAGCCGGAAATCCGCGGTCCGGAGCTGGCTCGGCCCGCAGGTGACGGGCGAGGGAAAGCCGCACCGCGCGCTGCTGTGGCTGGCGGGCGTGCCCGCCGCTTGGCAACCCGCACGGAAATGGACGCACCCGGATGTGATCTACGAGATCGTGCTGGCTCCGGGGCAGGAAAAACCGGCATGGCTGAGCGGCCAGGAAATCATCCACATCGTGCAGGCCACCACCAACCGTGAAATTTTGCGCAAAGCCATCGATGGAATCGACCTCGCCGACGCGCTGCCGATTGACTACATCCTCACTGTCGAGGCTCCGAAGTTGCTGGTGAAAGCCGCCCGAAAGGAGTCCATCCCGTTAATTTCGCTGCCTTCCGAGCCATGAAAATCATTCAAATCCTGCCCGAACTGAACGGCGGCGGCGTCGAGCGCGGCACCCTGGAAGTTGCCGCCCATCTGGTCGCGCGGGGCGACGAATCGCTCGTCATTTCCAACGGCGGGCGGATGGTGGCGGAACTCGAAAACGCCGGTTCGCGGCACATCCGGATGCCGGTCCACCGCAAGGCGCTGGCTTCTTTAAGTGAGATCCCCCGCTTGCGGCGGCTGTTTCTCCGCGAAAAACCGGACATCATCCACCTGCGTTCCCGCTTGCCGGCGTGGCTCGCGTGGTTGGCTTGGAAAAGCCTGCCCCGGAAAAGCCGCCCGCGGCTGGTGACGACGGTGCATGGATTCTACTCGGTGAACGCCTACTCCGCCGTGATGACGCGGGGCGAGGCGGTCATCGCCGTTTCCGAAAGCGTGCGGGACTACATTCTGAAAAACTACCCGAAGACGGACGACGCGAAGATCCGGGTGATCCACCGCGGCGTGGAGGAAGCGGCTTATCCGGCGGGATTCACGCCGTCCGCCGAGTGGCTGGCCACGTGGCGGGTGGCAAATCCGGAGTTGGACGGACGGATCCCGCTGTTGATGCCGGGGCGACTCACCCGCTGGAAAGGTCAGGACGATTTCATCCGCCTCATCGCCCGATTGATCGAGACGGGTGTTCCGGTTCACGGCCTGATCGTCGGCGAGCCGCATCCCAAGAAGCTCGCGTTCCTCGACGAGCTCAAGGAACTCGCCGCCACGCTCGGAGTCACCGCGCACGTTTCATTTCTCGGCCACCGCACGGATCTGCGGGAAATCATGGCGGTTTCCGAGATCGTCTATTCGCTGTCCCACGATCCCGAGGCGTTCGGGCGGGTGTCATTGGAGGCGCTGGCTCTTGGAAAACCCGTCATCGCCTACGACCACGGCGGCGTCGCCGAGCAACTGCGGGTGATTTTCCCGCTGGGCTTGGTAAACCCCGACGACTTGGACTGCGCCATTGACCTCACGCGGGAAATCCTGAAAGTTCGCCCGAAGCCCTGTCCGGCCGAGGCCTTCGCGCTGGAGCGGATGCTCAAGTCGACCCTCGACGTTTACCAAATCCTGCTCAAGTCCCCGCGCTCCTGAAATTTGATGATGAAACAAGTAGTCTGCATGAAGTGGGGCACGATGTATGGCCCGGAATACGTGAACGTCCTCTACGGAATGCTGCGGCGGAACCTCACCGGCGACTTCACGCTCATCTGCTTCACCGAGGACACCACCGGCATCCGTCCCGAGGTGAAATGCATGCCGCTGCCCTCGCTCGGATGTGAAATCCCGAAGGACGTGCCCGGCAAATGGCCGAAAATCGCGCTTTGGGGCGCGGAACTCGGCGGGCTCACCGGCACCGCGCTTTTCATCGACCTCGACTCGGTGATCACCGCCAACATCGACGACTATTTCACTTACGGCGACCCGTCAGACGTCTTTGTCGCCCGCAACTGGGTGCGCTTCATCGGCAAGCACGGGCAGACCTCGGTGTTCCGATTTCCGATCGGAAAAAACTCCTACATGCTGGAAAACCTGCAGGCGAATTCCGTCGAAATTTCCCGGAAATACAAGTTCGAGCAGAACTACGTGACCGCCGGCGTCAAAGGCGGGGTGAAATTCTGGCCGCACGCGTGGACCAAGCATTTCGGCATCCACTGCATGGGCATCTGGCCGCTGCGCTGGTTGCGGCCGCCGGTCCTACCGAAGGGCGTGAAAATCGTCACTTTCCCCGGCCACCCCAAACCGCCTGACGGGATTCTCGGCCAGTGGGATCACGCCATGCCGCACACCACGCGGCGCAAATATCTCAAATGGTGCTGGGAACAGCGCCACAAGACCAAAAGATGGCGGCGCTACCTGCACCGCTACCTTTTCCCCTCGCCCTGGGTGAAGGAGTTCTGGCGCGAGTAGCCGCTTCACGCCATGGACGCTCAAATTTCAACGACTCCGGACGCCGCATCGCCCTTTGGCGAATATCGGCCGCAGGGCCTGTTTGGCAGCTTGATTTCGTTCTCGCAGAGCCTGCCGCAGAACTGGATTGGCAAGCAGATCGGCCAGTTGGTGCAGGTATTTTTCCTCAAACATGGAACCGTGCCGGTCGATGCCTCGGTGGGGAAAATCCGGATGCGCTGCTATCTCCGTGACAACAACTCGGAGAAAAAATTCCTCTTCATGCCTTGGCGCTTCGACAAGGACGAGCGCCGCATTCTCCTCGAAATGATGCCCCGCGACGGCGTCTTCGTGGATATCGGCGCGAACGTCGGGATCTACTCGCTCACGGTCGCCACCCATTTGAATGCCCACGGCCGGATCATCGCCGTGGAGCCGAACCCTCCGGTGGCCGCCCGGCTCCGCTGCAATCTCGAAGCCACCCGCCATGGTCGCCCCGACTGGCCGGTGGTCGATGTGCTTGAACTGGGCATCGGCGAGACGGCGGGCGAGCTGGGGCTCCATCTGGACCAGCGGAACCTCGGCAGCAGCAGCATCGTCCCGCTGCCCGGCCGGGATCAGGGAAAATGGATTCAAATCCCCTGCAAACCGCTGCTGACGATTCTCGACGAACTGGGAGTTTCCAAAATCACCGCGCTCAAGATCGATATCGAAGGGGCCGAGGACATCGCCCTGATGCCATTTTTGGCGGGTGCAACAGACGAGCGACTGCCGCTTCTGCTGATCATCGAAAATTCCGAGGCCCGCTGGAAAAAGAACCTCGTCGGAGCCATCCTCGCGAGGGGTTACACCGTCCAGGTGCGGACGGACATGAATACGCTTTATCGCCGGCAGCCATGAAGCGGGTGGCCTGGATCATCAGCGAGGGCAGTCCGGGCCACGTCAGCCAATCGGTCGGACTGGCCGCCGCGCTGGCGGAAAAAGTGCCGTTGGAAATCCGGCAGTTCGAGTGCCGCCCGAAGATCAGCGGCTTGGTTCGGCATTTGATCCGCTTGTTCTGGATGGGAAAAAGCGGCCGACCGCTGCCCGGGTGGATGCTGGATGGCCCGCTCGGCCTGGAACGGGCAAAAGCCGACGAACCCGCGCCGGACCTGATCATTTCCAGCGGCGGGCGCAGCGTCTTCGCCGCGCGGACGTTGGCGGTGAAATATGGCGTGCCGTTCATTTTCCTCGGCGAGCGCAAGCCCTACCCGCCGGATTGGTTTCACACGGTGTTCACCCCGTCCTCGCTGGAGAAGGCCCCCAACGACCTCCCGATGGACGTCATTCCCACAAAAATCACTCCAGAAATCGTCACCCAAGCGGCAGCGGAGTGGAAAAACCGACCGAATGGTATGCTTTGGACCATGCTCATCGGCGGCAAGTCGCGTAGCCATGATTTTCAGCATGCGGATTGGGAAAAACTCGCTGAAGGCATGACCGCGCTGGCAAAGCGCGAGGGCATCCGCTGGCTGGTGACGACTTCGCGGCGCACCGGCAAGGAGGTGGAAGCGAAACTGCGCGGCCTCCTGCCGCAGGAAGTCGTGGCGGACGCCGTGTGGTGGTGCCACCAACCGGAAAAAAAATTTCCCGCCTACCTGGGCGCGGCGGAGGTCATCTGGGTCACGCAAGACAGCGTCTCGATGGTCACGGAAGCGGTGGCCGCCGGAAAGCGGGTCGTGGTGGTCCGGCCGGAGCACACGCCGTTTCCCCCCACCAGCTTCATGCCGGGCTACCTTGCGAATTTGGAATCGCTCGGCCTGATTTCGCGGTTGCCGATCTGCGGAATGCCGGACTTTGATGCCAAGACATCTCCCCACCCGGAACGGGAGGCGATCACCACCGCCGGACTCGCGGAAATCGCTTTGACGCGCTTGGGCTGGAGAGAGAATCCATCACCCCGGATCCCATGACATTGCCGCCGATTTTAATTCTGTTCGCGAACCTGAAGGGAAATCTCGGGGACTTCGCCATCCTGCATGCCATGTTGGTGGAGTTGGAAAAACGCTATCCGGGACGCGAAAAACACGTGGTTTCGCACGGCCAGCACGGGGTGGACGAGGCGCGCTTGGAGGCGTTCCGGCAGCAGGCGCACCCGCCGTTTATTTACAAGGGCAAGACGCCGTTCACGCGGATCCCGCCGGTGCTGAGCGTTTTCAAACGCATCGGGCTGGAGCGGTGGCTCAGCGGCAAGCTGATCGACCGCCTGAGCGGACAATACGCGGCGAAATTTCCGGCATCCGCCGCCGCGGATTACGAGGCGGTCTTCATCGCGGGTGGCGAGCAGTGGAGTGGGTTTTCCAATGGAATCACCATGTTGTCCGTCCTCTGCGCGGTCGCGCGGAGCAATCGGAACATCTCGATCTTCCCGTTTTCGGTGAAAAAGAAGCTGCTCCAGTCCTACTCGGTGCAGCGGTTGGCGTCGTGTTTTTCGCTTCTATCCGGAAACCTGGTCGTGCGGGACAGCCACTCGGGGCAGATCGTGAAACAATTCGCCCCCAAGGTGATGAACGGCGCGGACTGCGTCTTCTCGCTGGCGGATATAGCAGCGGATCTGGCTCCAGCTCAGCGTCCCGACGCCGTGATGATCGCCCTCACCGCCGGCGACGGCTCGCGGGTGGCGGATTTACTCCCGATGATCAAAAATTTACAGGCCGGCGGTTATCTGGTCCGGCTTCTGACGACTTGCGAGCGGGAGGATGGCAAGGATTTGCAACTGCTGAGCAAAACTCTGGGGGTGGAGTTTCTGGCTCCGGCGACGTGGCAGGAAGTGGTTTCCGAGTTCAAATCATCCGCGATGGTGGTCACCAACCGGCTGCACTGCATGATTTTCACCTTTTTCGCCGACGTGCCGCTGGTTCCCTTGCTGAACCGCGAGAAGGTGGTGGGTGTTTTCCGAGATGCGGAACTGCCCCACGCGCTGAATCACGCCGCCGAACTCACCCCGGCGAAAGTCGCGGAATGCCTGCGCGACGAAGCGCAAATCCGCGGAAAAATGAGCGCCTATCTGGAAAAAGTCAGCCGGTCGAAGCTAAGTCCATAAATGACTTGGCCACCGGGCCTTGCTGCTCGTCGCGCCACCGGGCGCAGAAATCGAGGAAGTCGTAGTCCCGGCGATACCAGTGCCGGATCCATTTCACCGCTTCCGGTTCCAAGGCAGGCGTATCGTGCGAGTGGTTGCGATTGGCGCGTTTGGGGTCGCTCGGCAAGGACAGGTTTTCCGGCAGGCCGAGAGGTTTTTTCAACGCCTCGAAATCCGCGTTGAAAGTTTCCAGCCGCCCAATGAAAAGGATGTCCTTCCGCCGCGCTTCGAGGGCCGCTTCATCGCCGAACCAATCCCAGTAGCCGTAGCGGATGTGGGTGATGCCGTGCATGGCGCGGAGGGCGTTTTGATGGGCCGGGTGTTCCGGATTGAGAGCCAGAGCCAGCGAGTTCGGATCGGGAAATTGCGAAAACGCCCATTCCTCGTCGCCCCGCCACGGAGCATGGCGGGAGGGAGCGCCCTGGCGCAGGCGACTGTCAAAGCCACTCACATAGCGCGCCACCGGATCGCGGGTCACAAACATCACTTGGTGCCCGCGCGGGATATGCTTCAGGGAGATCCGGTGCTGGTGGAGGTAAAGCATGCACCGCGGGGTGACCTGATGCGGGCCTAAAACGTGTTTAAGCGCCGTCCCGCCGGCTTTACGCACATGCAGGAAGTGAACATTCCTGCGGCCGCTGAGACCCGCGATCACCCGTTTCTTCAGAAGCTTGATTTTTCTGAAGGAAAACTTCACGGACTTCGCTTGACCCATGACTTTAGGAGCGTCAAGCCGTTTCGCCGGGTGCGCGAAATCATTTCTTGCCATCCCGGATTTGGACGGGTAAAGGCGTAGCGTCCATTCTGCAAAACCGCAGGTGGACGCACTTTGTCCGGTCTCTTACGCCATGGTCTCGGGAAGTGTTGAATGTGATGGCGTACTAAGAATAGACAAAAATGGACATCTACGTGGGCAACCTGCCCTACACCGCTACTGAAGAAGACGTTACTGGCCTCTTCGCCGCTTATGGACCTGTTGAACGGGTCAAAATCATCACCGACCGCGAAACGGGCCGATCCAAGGGATTCGCATTCGTCACGCTCGGCGACCAGAGCCAGCTGAACGCTTCCATCGAAGCACTCAACGGTTACGACTATCAGGGCCGCGCGCTTCGCGTGAATGCTTCTGAGCCGAAGGAATCCAAGCCCGGCGGCTTCCGTCCAAGCGGCGGCGGTGGTGGCGGCTACGGCGGTGATCGTCGCGGCGGCGGCGGTGGATACGGCGGCGGCGGCGGCGGCGGTGATCGTCGCGGCGGCGGCGGCGGCGGTTACGGCGGAGATCGTCGTGGCGGCGGCGGTGGCTACAAAGGCGGCGGCGGCGGCTACAAAGGTGGCGGCGGCGGCGACGGCTGGTAAGACACCCTCCCACAAATCACTTGTTTTCATAAACGCCCGGTCCTCTTCACAGGAGACCGGGCGTTTTCGTAGTTCCGCTTACCGTCGTCTTCCCGCTTTACCTGTCAAAGCGCAGACGTTTAGCCTTCAACCCGAAAATAGTCGTAATCTGCTTTTGCGAATGCCGTAGGCCCAAGCCCCGCGATCGAACAACCGGATCCTTCCACATCCACCTGCATGAAATCCTCCCGTCTCGCCGCCGCCTCACTTCTTCTTGTTTCCGTCACCCCCGGCGATTCCATTAGAGCCGGACAAGCTCCCGGGACGCGAGGAATCCAGCCGAATTCATCATCACCACCGATGGCGCCGCAAGCGCGCTCGCACCCGGCGCAAGCACCAGCTTCAGCGTGGTGTTCGCCCCTACCGCAGTCGGCGCACGAGCCGCGACGCTTGCCATCTCCAGCAATGACAGCGACGAGAACCCGTTTGAAACCGCCCTGACCGCCAATGGGATCCTTGCCGGTGGGCAGCCATCCGGACAGGAGGGAATTTGGATCCGCCAGAATCAACAATCAGGGGGGGGCTCAGAAAACTAACCATCACCAACACCGGAACCAAACCTCTCACCAGACTGGCTATCACCAAGGACGGCAATGCCGCAGCCGACTTCTTTGTAAAAGCCTTGCCGCGGAAGCCACTCGCCCCGCGCAGGTCCATCACCATCGATTTGGTTTTCCGACCCAAGGCGGCCGGTCCCCGGGAGGCCTTCCTGCACATCGTGAGCAAAGGCGCCCGCGAAAACCCGTTCGACCTCGCACTTTCCGGGCGGGGCGTGCGGGGTGACAACAAACACCAGTGAGCCGGGAGTTCCCCAAAAGGTTGGCATCGAAGCCGCGATTGGCCCAAAGAGAATCCGACGCGCCCACCGTATGGCACACCCTTTCCCGGCACCCCGATTCTCAACTCCAAACACACGTGATCCGAAATTCTCCGACATTGCTCATCGCTTT
>JBIHZT010000111.1:0-8831 GCA_044240265.1 Luteolibacter sp.
CGGTGACCGGTAACTACCCCGGCAAGGCCCGCACTCCGGACGAGCTCCGCGCGGACCTCGACAAGGCGCTTTCCCTCATTCCCGGCAAACACCGCCTCAATCTCCACGCCTTCTACGGCGAGTTCGGCGGCAAAAAGGTCGATCGCAACGAAATCAAGCCCGAGCATTTCTCCGGCTGGATCGACTGGGCGAAATCGAACGGCATGGGCATGGATTTCAACCCCACCTGCTTCGCCCACCCCAAGGCGGCGGACGGCTTCACCCTTTCACATCCGAAAAAAGCGATCCGCGATTTCTGGGTCGAGCACTGCATCGCCTCCCGGGAAATCGGCGCGGTGATGGGCAAGGCGCTCGGCTCGCCGACCGTGACCAACGTCTGGATCCCCGACGGCTACAAGGACACCCCGGTGGACCGCCTCGCGCCGCGCCAGCGTCTATCCGATTCGCTGGACCGCGTGTTCGCGAAGAAACTCAACCCGAAACACCACCTCGACGCCGTGGAATGCAAATTGTTCGGCATTGGCAGCGAGAGCTATGTGGTCGGCTCGCACGAGTTCTACATGGGCTATGCGATCAAGAACCAGAAGCTGCTCTGTCTCGATGCCGGTCACTTCCACCCGACGGAAGGCATCGCCGACAAGCTTTCCTCCGCGCTGATGTATGTGCCGGAAATTCTCCTCCACGTCAGCCGCGGCGTGCGTTGGGACAGCGACCACGTCGTCACTCTTGACGACGCGCTCCAGTCCATCGCCGCTGAACTCGTGCGGAACAGACTGCTCGCCCGCACCCACATCGGCCTGGATTTCTTCGACGCCAGCATCAACCGCATCGCCGCCTGGACCATCGGCACGCGCAACACGCTCAAGGCGCTGCTCATGGCCCTGTTGGAGCCCGCCGCTCTCCGCGACGCCGAGAAATCCGGCGACCTCACCACCCGCCTCGCGCTGATGGAAGAATCCAAGAGCTTGCCATGGGGCGCGGTTTGGGATGCTTATTGCGAGTCGCAAAACGTCCCGGCCGGCACCGACTGGCTCGCCGAGGTCAAACAATACGAAACCGTGGTGCTGAGCAAGCGCGCCTGACTCTCTATCATTAAAAAATCCAACTGACATTTCATTATGGGATCTGCATTACTCGGCGTTGTATTTCACTGGCTCGGCGGCTTGGCCTCGGGAAGTTTCTATGTGCCTTACAAAGGCGTTAAAAAGTGGTCTTGGGAAACCTACTGGCTGGTTGGCGGGTTCTTCTCCTGGATCATCTGTCCGCTGCTGCTCGCGTCAATTTTGACCAAGGATGTCTTCGGCGTCCTGGGAAGCCAGTCCGCGTCCACTCTCGCTTGGACCTTCCTGTTCGGCGCGCTGTGGGGCACCGGCGGTCTGACCTTCGGCCTGGCAATGCGTTACCTCGGGATGTCGCTCGGCATGGGCGTCGCGCTGGGTTATTGCGCCGCCTTCGGCACCCTGCTGCCTCCGGTTTTCAAGCTGTTTTTCCCGACCATTCCCGTTCCTGAGACGATCACCCAGATCGCCTCCACCACACCCGGGCAGGTGACACTGCTAGGCGTGGCCGTTTGCATTCTCGGCATTTTCGTCGCCGCTCTCGCAGGCGCCACCAAGGAGAAGGAAATGCCAGCTGAGGAAAAACTCAAAACCATCGCCGAGTTCGACTTTAAGAAAGGCCTCCTTGTCGCCACCTTCTCCGGGGTGATGAGCGCCTGTTTCAGCTTCGGTCTTACCGCCGGTAATCCCATCGGTGACGCCTCCGTCGCGGCCGGGACTTCCGTCATTTGGTCCGGGCTTCCGAAACTGATTGTTGTCATGCTCGGCGGATTCACCACTAACTTCATCTGGTGTGTCGGCCTCAATCTGAAGAACCGCACGGGCTATCAGTATCTCGCCTCGCATGCCCGCCCCGAGCACGCCGGCCTCACCGCTTCCGGTGGTGAGCATGGTGGCGGCACGGCCAGTGGTCCTGCCAGTCACTCGCAGAACAACCTGAGAATCCCCATGCTCGGCAACTACTTCTTCTCCGCCCTTGCCGGCACGACTTGGTATTTCCAGTTTTTCTTCTACACCATGGGCGAGACGCAGATGGGCAAATTCGGCTTTGCCTCATGGACGCTGCACATGGCATCGATCATCATTTTCAGCACCATGTGGGGATGGATTTTCCACGAGTGGAAGGGCTCTAGCAAGAAGGCCCACGGCTTGATCGCCACCGGCATTGCGGTGCTGATTCTTTCCACGATCATCATTGGCATCGGCACCTGGATGAAGGGCTCCGGCGGCGGTCATTGAGAATCCTGCTGAGTCCAGTGGCAGATGACCCTTGATCCGATCGCCACCGTCCGCTCGTGTTTCGGCTCGAAATTCGCGGTGCCGAGGCAGCCGGGGCTTTGTCCGAGCGCGTGGGGCCGGTTGGTTTTCCATCCGGCCTACCGCAGCATGGAGGCGGTGCGGGGAATCGAGGGGTTTTCCCATTTGTGGCTGATTTTCGGTTTTCACGAAACCGTGGAGCAGGGATGGAAACCCACCGTCCGCCCGCCGAGGCTTGGGGGGAACCAGCGGATCGGGGTTTTCGCGAGCCGGTCGACATTCCGGCCTAACGGGCTAGGCCTCTCGCTGGTGAAGCTTGAGGGCGTCGATACGACTGCTCCCGATGCGCCGGTATTGCTGCTAGGTGGGCTGGATCTGTTGGACGGCACTCCGGTTTACGATGTGAAGCCGTATCTGCCGTATGCCGAGGCGGTGCCGGAAGCGGCGGCGGGATTCGCCGGGGGGGCGATCGCCCGGCTGGCGGTGGAGGTGGATGCCGCGGCTGCCGGGGAATTCGGCAAGTTACCGGCGCGGGCGCGGGCGGTGTTGTTGGAGGCGCTCTCGCTGGACCCGCGCCCGGCGACGCGCCCGGATGATGCGGAACGGGTGTTCGGAGCCGCGCTTTGCGGGTGCAATGTCAGGTTCATGATCGGGGAGGGGATTTGCCGGATTGTGGAAATCTCGCCGGCGGAAGCTTCGGGGTTGAATGCTTAGGATTTCCGAAGTAAATCTTTCCACATGAAGAGGGTTTCAGGAAAGATTGCGGGGCTGGCGGTGATCGCCATTTCCCTGCCGATGATTCCCGCGTGCAGAAAGGCCAGGGAGACGGTGAAGTCGGACCTGGAGGAAGCGGGTTATCAAATCACTGCGGACGACTGGTTCCGCGCGAGTCGCGGCAATGAGGTGACCGTGTTGAAAAAATTCGTGGGCGGGAAGTTCGACATCGACACCCGGGATACCGCCGGTGACTCCGCGCTGCACGCGGCGGCGGCCGCCGGGGCGCAGGCTTCCGCCGACTATCTCCTCAATCGCGGCATGGATGTGGACCTCCGCGGCGGCTCGGAGCGCACTCCCCTGATGGCGGCGGTGATGGCGGACCAGACGGCGATGGTGCGCTGGCTGCTCCGCCAGGGAGCGGACGCCCGCTTGAAGGACAAGGACGGCTTCCGACCGCTCATGCTCGCGGTGAGGGAAGGCAAGCCCGGCCCGGTGGGTGAACTGGCCCCTCATGATCGCGAGGACCTTGATCCGGCGCTCCTGTTGGCGGCACTGGTCGGCAGGGCTGACGTGATTGATGCTCTGACCAACTTTGGCGCGTCGGTTTACGCGCAGATGGAGGATGGTCGCACACCGCTGATGATCGCCGCGGAAAACGGGCATGCGGATGCGGTGAGGCTGCTGCTGGACCTCGGTGCCAGCCGCCTCACCACCGACCCGGACGGACACACCGCCGCGGATCTCGCCATCGCGGCGGGTCATCCCGAAATCGTCGCATTGATCGCCCGGGATCCCTTGCCAGCGGATCTCGCGTTGGATTCGCCAGAGGAAATTGCGAAATCCATGGATGCCTTCGTCGATGCGGCGGTGGTGAAATCGCCCGCCGAAGCGGAGCCTGTCGAACGCCCGGCGGTATCCCGGCGAGCCGCGTCCAAGTCGATTTCCGGGGAAATACTCAGCAGCCCGGTTGCAAGTGGCACGTCGTTTTCCATGCCGCCGCTGGTGATGCGGCATTTTCGCGAGGAAGAGGTGCCGTTGAGCGTGAAATCCGTGCAGGGCGACACCGCCACAGTTCGCGTAACCGGAGCGGTGACCCGCGAGGTGAAGGTCCGCGCGGGCGATCCCATTCCGGGATCAAATCTGGTCGTTGTCCGTGTGCGGCGGCGGATGGAGGAAAGTAAGGTGAACCCGGATCGTGCGGCGGAAATCTCGGTGATGGAAGTCCGCGACGGCTCGACCGGCACGACGCGCGAGTGGATTTCCGGCGTCCCTGCCAAGGCTCACGATCCAGTCGCGCTGGTCGAGGACGCCGCGACCGGGAAGCGCTATCTCGCTTCGCCTGGCCAGCGCTTCACCGCGGCGGATGGCTCGGAGTATCTGATTTCCGATGTGCGCCCCAATCAGATTGTTATCCAGGAATCCGCCACCGGAGCCGTCCAGACGATCCCCTTGCGCGGGCCGCGTGGTTGAGATAGCCTCCGGCGCATGGAGTCTGAAACCATCATCGATCATAGCGAACCCGTCCGCCAATTCTCCGTCCTGCTGCCCAATCGCGTCGGGGCGCTTGCCGCGATGGTGAAGCTTTTGCGGTCGCTGGCCATCGAGGTCATCGGCTTGAGCGTCCAGGACTCGCGGGACGCCACGGTGGCGCGGCTTGTGGTTTCAGATCCGGATGGCACCGAGCAGTTGTTCATGGAAAAGGGGATTCCCTACACCACCTGCGAGTTGATTGTCATCGCGATGCGTGAGTCCGGCCCGGGGCTGCTTCAGTGCCTTGATACCCTGATGATCGCGGAAACCAACATCGACTTCGCCTACGCGCTGATGCCGAGTCCGGAAGGCCGCTCGATGCTGGCGATGCACGTCGAGGACTACGAGTTTGCCGTTGCGGTGCTCCATCAAAGCGGCTTCAAGCTGATGTATCAGGAAGACCTCAGCCGGTGAGTCTCTCTCTATCCACCGCATGGCTCGTCCGCATTTCCGAGGTCTTTGAAGGATTCTCCCAAGACATCGTCGCGGGTCTCTCCGGGGAAATTTTCAAGAAGTTGGGCAGCGAGTATTATCTGATCCAGACCTCGGATCCGGCATCTCTGAAACAGTCGGAAAGTTCCAAATTCGTCCGATGGAATCTTCCCGTCGAGCACGCCTGGCCGTGCAATCCCGAGAAAATGGAAGGTTTCGTCGAAAAGGCCGCCCAAGCGCTGGCCCGGAAATTCGGCGGGCGCGGTCCGCAGGCGATCTTCATCGGTCAGCTCGATCCCAGCGCCACCAACCGCTACTACAAGACACTCGCCTCGAATCTCCGCGGTCGGACGCTTCAGCTTTTTTCGAGGCAAGTTGCGGATTTCAAGGATGTTGAGGCGCAAGACTGCGGTTTGCCGACTTTGTTCTGTCTCGTCGGTAAGGAAGGCCTCTTCTGTGGCATGCAAAGTCCCAGGGAGTCCAACGGGCTGTATCCGGGCGGCACCAAATACATCAGCCAGAAATCCCCGGACACCATCAGCCGCGCGGGCGCAAAAGTCGCGGAGGCGCTTCATTACCTGTTGATGCACAAGGCGCTGCCGAGCAAGGGCAGCCATTGGTTGGAGCTTGGGGCCAGCCCCGGCGGGATGACTTCCGAGCTGCTCGCCAGAGGTTACAAGGTCACGGCCATCGACCGCGCCCCGCTCGACAAGCGGCTCGACCGCCATGCCAATCTCACCTTCGGCCTGCTGGATGTGGCCGCTTTCATGCCGAACGGGAGCATGCGCTACGACGCGATTTTGTCCGACATGAACGGCGACCCCCGTGAATCCATCCGGCAGGTGGGGCGCTTGGCGCAAAATCTCACCCAGGGTGGACTCGTCATCTTCACCCTGAAAACCACCGGAATCACCACATTCCAGGAAATCAACGCCCTATACCAGGCTGTCGTTGATGCCGCCGGCAGCGCCGACCTGAAAATGGTCGCAAGGACCCACCTCACTTACAACCGGACCGAACTTACCCTGTTTTTCGAATCCCGGGTGTCCGCTCCAGAGTGAGCTTGCTGGTGCGTTTCAAGCGACCGGTTTCTCCCGCTTGACTCGGATTCCGGGGTGTGGATGGTGGTCCGTGATGAAACGAATTTTGAAATGGTCCGCGCTCGCCGCATTGGTGGCTTCCCTCAGTTCCTGCGGGCTTCCCGGCGCGTTGATGCGCTCCGCCGGCTCGGTGGTGAATGCTGCCGGCGGTCTCGTCGGCCCGGCCATGGCGGCGGGTGCCTTATAAGTCAGCCTCACGCAGAGTCCGGCTGCCATCCTCCTCCACTTTGAAATGCAGCCAGCTGGTGCCCGGCGGGAACAGTTCCGGAAACCGGTCGCCCCACTCCGCGAGGACCACGCCGTCCTGCTCCAACAGCTCGTCCCAGCCCAGCGCGATCAACTCATCCGCCGATCCGAGCCGATAGAAATCCAGGTGATACACCGGCAGGCGTCCGCCCGGGTATTCGTGAATGAGGCCGAATGTAGGGCTCGTCACCTCCGCCAGCGAGCCGATTCCTGCGACAAAACCCTTCGTCCAGTGGGTTTTGCCCGCACCGAGTCCGCCCACCAGGGCGATCACCGTGCCAGCCTGCGCCAAGGCCGCCGCCGCGCGTCCCAGGGCTTCCATCGCTTCAGGTGATTTCGCGTTGCCTTCCATCCGCCCTTTCAAAAACGAAAACCAACCGGGAAGTCGATTTTAAAAAACATGATCCATCATCGCTTCCACCGACGGGGCTGATGATTTACCGCGGAAATCACGGGCTTTTCTTGCGGTGCCGGCGGAATCCTGCTAGGAGCAGTCATGGTTAGGAGAATTTCCGCCGGATTTCTGATATTATCCGCCCTTGCGACCGCCGCCGAACCCCAGCCGGTCTTCAACGGCAGAAACCTGGAGGGATGGACATTCGACGTGCTGGATCCCGCCGTCCAACCGGAAGCCGTCTGGTCGGTTTCCGAGGGAATCCTCATCTGCAAGGGACGCCCACCCGGCGTCATCCGGACGGTGAAGGAGTATTCGGATTACGAACTCCTCGTGGAATGGCGTTGGGCACCGGGCACCAAACCCGGAAACAGCGGAGTGCTCGTCCACGCGTCCAAGCCCAGGGAAATGTTCGCCTGGCCGAAGTCCATCGAAGTCCAGCTCGCTCACGAAAACGCCGGTGACTTCTGGACCATCGGTGAAACGCTAACAGTCGCCGGCAGCCAGCCCCAGGGCCGCCGCTGGTGGAAAATGGGCGGCAGCAACGAAAAGCCGCCCGGCGAGTGGAACTCCGCCCGCATCCGCTGCGAGGATCGCAAAGTCACCGTCTGGATCAACGGCAAGCTGATGAACGAGGGAACCGGTCTCAGCGTGACCAAGGGTGCCATCTGCCTCCAAAGCGAGCAAGGCGTGGTGCATTTTCGGAGAGTGGAACTCACTCCCATCAAGTGAGTTTTGGCAAATGGAGCGGTCACTCATGCAGCGAAACCGATCATCATACGCGCTCCTGATCCTGTTGGCGATGGCCGCGGGCTTGTTGTGGCGGTCCCGGTTCGTTTCCCTCTCACCGTTCATGACCAAATACGGCGGTGACGCGCTGTGGGCGTTGCTGGTCTTTTTCGGGTTTGGAGTCCTTTTCCGCGGGATTACGACTCTCCGGCTGTCTCTCGTGTCACTTGGCTTTGCGTGGGCGGTCGAGTTCTCACAACTCTATCATGCGCCGTGGATCGACGCGATCCGCGCGGCGCGGGTGGGCCATCTGATTCTCGGCTCCACCTTCAACTGGCCGGATCTGCCGGCGTATGTGCTGGGTGTGGCGACCGGAGCGCTCATTGATAGAACGCTTTTGATAAGAAGTGGTCAGCGGCGCTCATAGAGACGCCGCTACAGGGGCGGTTAGCCCTTGATTTCCATCAGCATCTGCGGGTTGTTCGGGAATTTCTTCAGGAAGAACAGCAGGCGCTCCATGGCCTCGGCCGGGCGATGGCCGGAGAGGCCGCGGCGGATGAGGTGGATCTTGTGGAGCATGTGGTCGGCTAACAAGAGTTCCTCGCGGCGGGTGCCGGACTTGAAGATGTCCACGGCCGGATAGATGTAGTTTTCCGCGATCTTGCGGTCGAGCACGAGCTCCATGTTGCCGGTGCCTTTGAACTCCATGTAGATGGCCTCGTCGGCGCGGGAGTTGGTCTGGATCAGGGCGGTGGCCATGATGGTGAGCGAGCCTCCGCCGCGGGTGTTTCTGGCGGCGGCGAACAGGCGGCGCGGGACCTCGAGCGCACCGATGGTGATGCCGCCGGAGCCGGTGCCGCGGCCACGGCTGTTCATGCTCATGCCGGCGTTGTAGGCGCGGGCAAGGCGGGTGATGGAATCCATGATGAGGAAGACGTCTTTCCCCGCCTCCACGAGACGCTTGGCGCGCTCGATGGCGATCTCTGCGATGCGGGTGTGACTGCGGGCCTGCTCGTCATTGGAGCTGGCGTAGATTTCCGCGCCGGGCAGGGCGCGGCGGAACTCGGTGACTTCTTCCGGGCGCTCGTCGACAAGCACGACCATGAGGTGGATGGCTTCGTCGTATTTCTCACGGATCGCTTCCGCCATGTGGAGAAGGAGCGTGGTTTTTCCGGAGCGGGGCGGGGAGACAATGAGTCCGCGCTGGCCACGGCCGACGGGGGCCATGATATCGACGACGCGGGTGGTGAAGCGCTCCGGCGTGGTCTCGAAGCTGATGCGGCGGGTCGGGTTGATCGCCTTGAGCTCGTCGAAATGCGGGAGCTTGGAGGCTTCCTCGGGCGGCATGCCGTTCACCTGGGAGATCTC
>JBIHZT010000112.1:0-8817 GCA_044240265.1 Luteolibacter sp.
CCCATGTCCGACTGGACGCACGTTGCCGTGGTCTATCAGGACGGCTTGCCAACGCTTGTCCTCAACGGAAAACAGGCACATCAGGGGAAAAAAGGTCCGCATCTGGTCCATTCGCCGGTGCGATTTTGCCAAAACATCACGCCAGCATTCCGTGGTAAGCTGGGTGAGTTTTCCGAGTTTCCGGAAGCGTTGACTCCGGAGAAGATCGCCCAGTGGATCGCCGCCCATCCGCCCGCCAGCGCGGGTTTGGAAATCAGCGGCCCGTGGCAGGTGACATTCGATCCAAAGTCGGGTGGCCCAGGGAGCGTGGAATTCAAGGGACTGGATGACTGGAGCAAACGCCCCGAAGAAGGCATCCGGAATTATTCCGGAACCGCAGTCTATCAAACCGTATTCAAGAGCCCGAAGATCACCGCCGGTCGCAAAGTTGATCTCGACCTCGGCAAGGTGGCCGTGATGGCGCGCGTGCAGCTCAACGGCAAGGATCTCGGCATCCTGTGGAAACCGCCCTACCGCGTGGATGTGACCGACGCGCTGCGGGCCGGCGAGAACACGCTCAAAATCGCCGTGGTCAATCTGTGGATCAACCGCTTGATTGGCGACGCCGCGCTGCCGGAGGACAGCCAGCGAGATGGCAAGGGAATCCTGCAGAGTTGGCCCGACTGGGCGCTTTCCGGCGGATCGTCTCCCAGCGGTCGCCGTTCCTTCGTCACCATTCCGCAGTGGAAATCCGATGAGGAACGAGTGCCATCTGGTCTCCTGGGTCCGGTAAACTTAAGGCCAAGCGACAAGTGAGGTCTCAAGGTCCAGGCCTTGAGATTTCGTAGCGATTCAGGTGCCTGACGTCACCGGGTCTCCAGCAAATGCGGTTTTGTCGGGCTGATTCCTTGGACTGCGTGCAGCCTGCTGCCGCTTTCGCCGGGACAGCCTGCTGTCAGGCGGAGGTGTGGGAGAGGTGAGGAAGAAAATTCCGAGTGCTCTGTGGTGCTGGGGTTGTCGGGGCGGCAGCAGGCTGCATGGCCCCAAAGCGGCAGCAGGCTGCCGCAGTCCAAGTTTGGCAGAGCTACGAGCGGAGTTCATGGCTCCGTGCCGATGATTTGGAAATTGTTGATGAGCGGGCAGGCGAGTGCGTCGTCGATGCGGAGGCGCACGGCGTCGCAGGGTGGCAGTTTGAGGTCCTTGGCGGAGGAGCGACCGGCGAAGATGATGCGCTTGTAGCCGATCTTTTTGCCGGAAAAAACCGTCTGCCAGTTGCCATCAACGCGGCACTCGATGGTATAACCGTCCACGCGCTGGCCCAAGGGGATGTATTCCTGGATAATGAAGCCGGCGGGCTGTTGCACCTTGCCCAGCTCCACTTCCACGACTGCGGTGGTGACGTTATCGTCGGTGGCGAAATAGGTTTCGTCATTTCCATCGGTGGCCATGGCGGCGGTGTATTTGCGGTCATTGCCGCGGTGGCCGGTGTCGGTGGTTTTCGCGCCGGGTTGGCGGGCGAGGTTGTTGGAGTGGATGCGGTCCACCCAGGCCTTGAATTCCGTGAGTTTGGCGACGGCATCGTCGTCGATCAGACCGTCCTGGTTCGGTGCGAAGTTCAGGAGCGGCGTCACGCCGTGGCCGGTGGAATTGAGGTATTCCTCCTGCATCTGGCTGGCACTGACGGTGGGTTCGGCGGTATGGAACCAGTTACCCTGGAAGATGATGGAGGGTTCATTGGGATACCAGCGCATCACGCCGTCGATTTCCTTGCGGTAATCCTGATCCGGGCCGACGCCGCCGTGCTTGCCGGGCCAGGCCAGACAGCGGTCCGGCAGGGATTTTACTAACATGCCGGAATCATAGACGACGGCCTCGGGTTGGGTTTCCACAATCATGCGGCCGATCTTCGGGTAGTCCATCTTGAGATGATCGGCGTCGAAGCCGTCGAACCAATATTCATCGATGGTGCCGTAGCGGGTGCTGAGTTCCTTGAGTTGATCGAAGTAGAAATCGCCGTAGGCAGTGTGTTTCGGCGAACCGGCTTTGTTGAAGTGTTTATCGATGATGGAGACATAGAGTCCCAGATAGACGCCACCCTTGCGGCAGGCTTCGGCGAGTTCCCTGACGATGTCCCCTTCCCCGTTCTTCCAAGGCGAGGATTTGACCGAGTGGTCGGTGGTGTCGGTGCGCCAGTTGCAGAAGCCGTCGTGGTGTTTGGTCGTCAGGACGATGCCTTTGAATCCACCGGCCTTGGCGGCGGCGACCCATTGGTTGGCGTCGTATTTGACCGGATTGAAGCGCTTGGGATCCTCGTCACCATCGCCCAGGTGGTCACTGCTCGGATAGAAGGTCTTCATGCCGAAGTGGGCGAACATGATGTATTCCGCGCGATGCCAGCGCAGTTGGGCCGGATTCGGAATTGGCAAAACCGGCGCGGGCGCAGGTGTTTCCGCCGTGGCGGAGGCCGTTAGCAGGATGCTGGCAAGCAGGGGGCGGATGGGGCGCGATGTCATAAAGTTGGTAACAGGTTGCATGAGGATTTCTTTCACGGTTGAGCTGATTTCACTGAAACTTCCGCCTTGCCACCGAGGCGTCTGGCATTTTTGAGCGCCCAGGCCCCCAGGGGACGCGATGCGGCTGCTTTATTTCCTAGCAGGACTTTGACGTCGGGATCAAATTTGGTCGGATTGTGGACGACCAGCTTGTCGCCTTCGAGTTGTGCGGTGATGTGGTCGAAAACAACCACACGTTTGGTGTCGGTGTTCACATAGACTCCGGGAATTTCGGCGGCGGCCAGTGCTGGAACGAAACATCGAAGCGGTTGCCGTTATAGACGATGCCCGGAACCCTCACGTAGCCCGCCGGACCCCTATTTGGAAACCCGCAGATATAGGAAACGCTGGCGGCCTTGACCTGTAGCGGTGATCTGTGACCGCCGATGTAATGACAACGATGGGACGAGCTTTGGCTTCTTCATGGGCTGCGACGCTCACAGAGCGACGCCACAAACGTTTCATTAGCTCGAAAAACCGTGAAGTTAGTGAGAAAGTGCACGCTCATGGACTTGATCACGGTTGCCCGGGTGGAGTTGTCACCTTGAGGCGGCCGAAGATCCGGGGCTCCGTTCCTTCTGGCACGGTGATGGTGATGTAGGATGAATTGGCGGATGAGTAGACCCCGGCTGGCATGCGGGCTCCCCCGAGCCAGAGCTGGCTGACGAAATCCGTGCCGGCGAAGTTCAGGTTGAGTTTGGCGCCGCTGGCAACGAGCAAGTGGGCGGTGTTGGCGAGGTTGGTGGGAGAGGTACCACTGCCGAGGCTGAGGATGCCGCGGTTGACGGTGGTGTTGCCGGTGTAGGTGTTGGCATTCGTGAGCGACCAGGTTCCCGCGCCGGATTTGGTGAGGCCGCCGGTTCGCGGAACCACCTTGCTGATCAAGCCGGTGCCGGTGAGGTTGAGCGTGCCGCCCGAGTTGCTGGCGGTGCCGGTGGGCGTGGTAATGATGGCGGGCGGGCCATTCAGGTTCAGCGCATTCGAAGTCACGGTATAGCCAGCGGTTTGGAAAGTCAGGCGGTTGACGTTGATGTTCGAAGCGAGCGTCACGGTTCCTGCGGTGCCACTGAAGATGGCGGAGTAGCCCGTGCCGCCGAAATCCAGCCATTTGGTGGCGGCACTGCCGTCATACCAGTTCGTCGAGCTATTGATATTCCAAGTTCCATTGCCACTGCCGCCGCTGGCTCCCCAGCGCAGAGCGGGTGTCGAGGGTGCCGCCATTGCCGATTTGCAGCGTGCCGCCGTTGATGGTGGTCGTGCCGCTGTGGCTGTTCGCGCCGGTGAGGATCAGCGTTCCGCCACCGGACTTACCGAGCGAGCCGTTGCCGGAAATGTTGCCGCTGAGCGTCTGGTTGGCGGAGCTTCCGAGTGAGAGCGTTCCGTTGTTGCTGAAGTTTCCAGCGAAAGTTCCAGAGCCGAGGGTGGCGGAATCCAGAACAGAGAGCGTCGTGCCGGAGGCGAGAACAACATTTCCGCCGCTGACGTTCCCGGTGGATGAGATCATCAGGGTTGTGTTCGGGTTGTCCCAGGATGCAGCGCTCCAGTTGGTGGCACCGAGCACCCGGACCAGGCCACCGGTCATGCTGCCGGTCAGGGTGGGCGTGCCGCTGAAGTGGGCCTGCGTGGCGCTGCCCGTCGCGGAGACGACCAGGCCGAAATAAGTGGGGCTGCCCACATAACTCTGGAGAGTCGAGCCACCAATTCCCCATGTGGCCGTTTGGCCGGAGGTGTAGATGCCGTCAGCGGGGGCGGTCGCACCGGCGATGGCGGCGAAGGTGGTGTCGCTGGCGCCGCGCCAGTAGATTCCCATGTCACCCGTGCTGTTGTTAAAGGTGCTGAGATTAGACCCCAGGGCGCGGGATGTATCGCTCGCGCTGATGGAGAAATTGGCCGTGGCGGAGCCGTAGTTGTAATCCACCGCGGATGCGGTGTTGGCGGCGGCTAGGGTGGCGCAGAGCAGTGAGATGCGAACGAACGGGTTGGATTCGGGCTTCATGGGATTTTGTGTTAGAATTGGTTTTTGGATTCCGGCGGATTTTCGGGGTTTGCGGATGGATGGGTTGGGGGAAGCGATTCCGAGAGGAATACATTGTTATTAGAGCAGAAAATGACTCTGGCATCGTTGTCTATTTTCGAATTTAGGTTGTCCATTTGCGACATCCTTGGCATATTCCATTCCTCGATGCCCAACACCAAGCACCAGGTCAGCCCGATCGATCCATCATCGCCGCACGCCAGCCACAGGCACATCCGGCGCAAAGTGCTATTGTTGCTCGGCTACTACAATGTCTCGCTGCACGGTGGCATCATCCGCTATGCGGGCGAGGCGGGTTGGGCGCTGGACGATGGCTATATGCGCTCCGGCATGCCCCCGGTGTGGTGGAGCGGCGACGGGATTCTCGGGCTGATCACCTCGCCGAAGGATGTGCGGGCATGGGAAAAATTTTCCCCGGATCTGCCGATGGTCGATCTTTCGAAAGGCTGGATCGCCGACTCGATGCCAGCGGCGGACCGCGCGACCGGGCTGGGGCGGACTCGCGTGTTTTACGACAACGCGAAGATCGCTCGGATGGCGGCCGGGCATTTCCTGCAGCGCGGCTTCAAACACATCGCCTACTTCAACATCGGAAATTACTGGCACGAAATGGAGCGCATCCCGGTGGTCCGCGCACGGGTGGAGGAGGCCGGCGCGTGCTTTCACCAGATCGAGTATTTCCAGCATTTCTCGCGGGCGTCCAAAACACCGTTGCAGGAGCGCGTCACCGCGCAGAAGTGGCTCACTGAAACCATCGCCGCCCTGCCCAAGCCGCTGGGCATCATCCTCACCTCCGACGACTGGGCCACTTGCATCCTCCAGGCTTGCGACGATGCCAACCTGACCGTGCCCGACGAGGTGGCGGTGCTCGGCTGTGACAATGACCCGATGATCTGCACATGCACGCCGGTGCCGCTCTCCAGCATCGACCTCAACTGGGACGGCGTGGGCTATGAAGCGGCGCGCTTGTTGGACCGCATGATGGATGGCGAGGCCCCGCCGGAGAAACCGGTGCTGGTGCCGCCCATGGGGGTGGTGCCGCGGATGAGCACCAACATCCTTGCCGTGCCGGATCCGCGCATCGCAGGGGCATTGCGCTACATCTGGGAGCACTTCCCCGAACCCCTCAGTTCGGACCAGGTGGCTGCCGGTGCCGGCCTCAACCGGCGGACGCTGGAGCGCGGATTCCGCGAGCACCTCGGCCGCAGCGTGCTTTACGAAATCTCGCGGGTGCGAATCGAGCGGGCCAAGACGATGCTCGCGGAGTCGAACCTGAAAGCCCACCAAATCGCCGACCAATGCGGGTTCTCCGGCATCGTCGCGTTTTCCAAGGTGTTCTTGCGCCTCACCGGCATGCGCCCCAGCGATTTCCGGAAATCCTGCAGGACCGCAAAACGGAAACCCGATTCCACCTGAGCCACTAGCAAACGTTAAAAGCCTCCCTTGGACTGCGTGCAGCCTGCTGCCGCTTTGGGGCCACGCAGCCTGCTGCCGCCCCGACAACCCCGGCTTCACAGAGCACCCGGAATTTCCTTCCTCACCTCCCGCACACCTCCGCCTGACAGCAGGCTGTCCCGGCGAAAGCGGCAGCAGGCTGCGCGCGGTCCAAGGTGCTCCGCCACAAGCCAAAGAACACCCGAAACGCCTCTTGATAGCCCCACTCATTTCCCGCATATAAAGCCCATGTCACCAGCGCCCTTCCAGATCTCCCGCCGTTCCTTCATCCGCCGTGTTTCGGCCACCGCCGCCGCCACCGGTTTGCCGCTGTGGTTCGTCGAGCGCCAGCTTGCCTCGGCGCAGGAGACTTCAAAACCCGTGACCTCCCCGAATGAGAGGCCGCGCGTCGCCCTGATCGGGTGTGGCGGCATGGGCACTGGCGACGCCACCAACGCCCTGCGTTTCGGTGACATCGTCGCGGTCTGCGACGTGGATGAAAACCAGCTCGGCAAGGCGGTGACGAAATTCGCCCGTGACGGGAAATCGCCCGAGCGTTTCAACGACTTCCGAAAGGTGTTGGAGAGCGGCGGGATCGACGCCATCATCAACGGCACTCCCGATCATTGGCACAGTCTCATCAACATCGGCGCGGCGAAGGCGAAAAAGGACATCTATTCAGAAAAGCCGCTAACGCTGACCATCGACGAGGGCAAACACGTGGTCAAAGCCGTGCGGGACAACAAGGTGATCTTGCAAACGGGCACGCAGCAACGCAGCAGCCAGCGTTTCCGCATGGCCTGCGAGCTCGTGCGCAACGGCCGCATCGGCAAGCTCACCGAAGTGAATGTCTGGCTCCCCGCCGGACTGCGCGGCGGTCCGTTCTCATCCAAGCCGGTGCCCGGTCATCTCAACTGGGATTTCTGGCAAGGGCAGGCGCCGTTTTATGATTACATGCCGGAGCGCGCCAGTCGGACGTTCCGCAACTGGTTCGACTACTCCGGCGGCACCATGACCGATTGGGGCGCGCACCACATGGACATCGGCTACTGGGCCGTCGGCCTGCCCGCGCCGGTCCGTGTCGAAAGCAAGCGGCTTGCGACGCCCGTCCCCGGAGGATTCACCACCTTCAGCGAATACGAGGTGAAGTTCACCTATCCGAACGGCGTCATCTTCAACGTCCGCACCACCGCCGATGACAGCCCCTTCGGCGGTGTCATCAATCCCGCCGGCCAGCGCAACGGCATTCGCTTCGTCGGCACCGACGGATGGATCTGGGTGAATCGCGACAAGATCGAGGCCACCGACCGCGAACTCCTTTCCAAACCACTGCCCGAAGGAGCCGAGCGCCTCTATCAGAGCAACGATCACATGGGCAACTTCTTCGAGAGCATGCGCACGCGCAAGGACCCGATCTGCACCGCCGAAGTGGGGCACCGCTCCGCATCGGTCTGCCACCTCGGCACCATCTCGCTGCGCACCGGGAAAACCTTGCAGTGGGATCCGGAAAACGAGGTGTTCACCGGTGACCACGCCGCCGAGGCCAACAGCCACGTCTCCCGCGAAATGCGCAAGCCCTACGACTACGATTTCGTCGCCTGAGGCCAGCCATTCGCTATTTTTGCCAAGACGAAGTCCTTGGACCGCGTGCAGCCTGCTGCCGCTTTGGGGCCATGCAGCCTGCTGCCGCCCCGACAACCCCGCCCCCCCAGAGCACCCGGAATTTTCTTCCTCTCCTCCCCCACACCTCCGCCGGACAGCAGGCTGTCCCGGCGAAAGCGGCAGCAGGCTGCCGCAGTCCAAGGGTTAAGCCAAAAAAATGCCGAAACGCCCGTTTCCAAGCGCAGCGGCGGTCATGGACGCGCTACAAAGACAACCTCAAGCCCACCCGTGAAACCATCCTCACCTTCACGAAATATCCTCAACAGCACCTTTTCCTGACGCTCGTTCAACAAGCCCTGGTCGTCGCAAACAAACTCCGGCCACCCGGGCATCTGCCAATTCCAAACTGCGAGCGATAACGCCATGTTTTATCGCTCATGAGCAATTGCAGGGCCGGGTTTCGATCTTGTTCACCTGCCGAATCTGCGCGCGATATGGGGCGGATAACCCTCGCTCATGGCGCTTCCTTGATCCGATAGAACCTTTTGGGTGTGCTCAGATTGGTCTCCGGATAGGAGGCGAAACCGCTGGCGTCGGCAGCCTGTGTCGTCATGTTCTGCCACGATGTGAGATCGTTGCTCGCTTGGATGATGTAGTTGGAGTTCGGCGCACCACGACCGGTGAACGTGGCGTTGACATTGCCGTTTGAATTTCCGTCGGCGACGAGTTGTGTCGTCAACGGAATGGGAACGCGGAAAACCGTGCCCGTGCCACCCGGGCCACCCGCAAAGGCGGTCCCGAACAAGGCGTTTCCAACCCGCAGCAGCGGAGCCACCGGGTGAGCGCCGAAATCATTCGTGCCGTCTGCCACCACAGGCTCGAAATGATAGAAGACACGAAAATCCGGCACGAAGGGATCCAGTGCGAAGACCGTGCCGGTGCCACCCCCGCCACCGGCGGAAGTGACGCCGAAGAGCACGTTTCCCGATCGGGATAGCCCGGCGGCGGGATAGGAGCCGTCGGCATGGCTCGCGGAGAAGGAATAGAGTGTTAGAAAATCGGTTCCGTCTGTATCGATGGCAAACACGGCGCCTTTTCCACCCGCTCCGCCGGCGAGGGTGGTGCCGTAGATCACTCCGTTGGAAATGACGAGGCCGCCGCAGGGCATCGCGCCATCGGCGTTTGCGGCAGTCACGGTGTCCAGCGGTGTGAAGT
>JBIHZT010000113.1:0-8804 GCA_044240265.1 Luteolibacter sp.
CACCAGGATCCGGTGCAGGGCGATGAGCGCATCCACCGAAAACTCCCCCCACGTCACGGGACGACGCCGCCCCGTCCTGTCGGTGGCGGTTAGAATTCCCCCATCGATGAAAATCCCATTGCTGACTTCGCCCGATTTCATTCCGAACTCGCCGTTCATCGGTTGCTTGGCGATCGACGCCTGCAAATCCGCCAGAAACATGGCGGAAGCCTCGGTCAGCGACAGAAGGGAGGTCCACGCCGCATCGTTGGAATCGGCGGGAAATGATTTGAGATAGGCCTTGGCCTCCGGAAACTGGCAGTCTTTCGAGAACTCCTCCAGCTTCGCCATCGCCGCAACCGGATCCCAGGCGGAACCGGTTGGCGCATCCGGATCATGCGGCTCGGTCGATGGAGACGGAGTGGTCGATGGGGTGGACGCGACCTTGGTGCCGGCCAGCAGTTTCGATTGCTTCGCGAGATCCAACTGCCATGCCCGCACGTTGAAGCGGGCGCGGCCGCGGGTTTTCAACTCCCCCAGAATCGCGTCGAGCCGGGTCACGGCCGTATCACAAGCGGCGGTCTCGGCAGGGAGATTTTCAAAAACCGGAGCCGAGAGCAGCTTCTGATCCGCGAGATAATCCCTGGCGAAAACCTGATAGATCGCGAGCCACTGCTCGTCCGGCGAGATCTTCGCGCCGGCGACCGCGGAGAACCACTCCCCCGCCTCGGTCAACATCCCCTGCTCCCAGTTTTTAAGACCGGCGAGCAGCCATGCGATCAAGTGCGAGGCGTCGCTTGCAGACGTATCCACCGCCGTCGCAGGAATCCCGGGAAGCTGCCCCAGCTTTCCCAACATCCTGCTCAACACCCCGCCAACATGCGGCAAGTCGCCCTGCACCGAGGCGATATGGTCGGCGGTCTCCCTGGCTTCCTTGCGCGCCTCGCTGGAGTTGCCGTCGAGATACCAGGCCATCACCGCCTCGACGCCCGCCCAGGTCCGGGTCGGTTCCTGCACGGATGGATCCTCGCGGAGCTTGGCGAATCCTGCGGCGGCTTTGGCAAAATCCCGCGCCTCCACCGCCGCGCGGGCTTCGCGGTAGTGCTTCGCAATGTCCACAGCCGCCGCCGAGGTGGAATCCGGGATGATCGGCGCGGCATCAGTCACCACCGGATTCTTTTGTACTGGTGGCGGCGCATCGCGGGTGATCCACCAGACGCCGCCCGAGATGGCAGCGAGCAGCGCAAGGCCGGCGACTGACCAGACCATCAATTCCGCCTGTTTCTTCTTTGCCCGGCGCCGCGCCGCACTGCCAGAGGTCTCCACGTCGCCGGCGGCACCGGATACCAGACGTTTCAACGCGCCTTCCAACTTGGAAATCAGCTCGTCATATGAGGAAAAACGGTCGCTCGGATCATAGGCCATCGCCCGGTCCACGATCCGGCAGACATCCACGGACAACGTGGCATCCGCCACCCCCAGCGGGACCACTTTCTTCTTGGCCTGCCGCAGGGCCTCGGTGGCCATCGTCTCCTCGCCACACGACGGCTTGCCCGCCAGCGCATGATAGAGCGTCGCCCCGAAGGCATAAATGTCCGAGCGGAAATCCTCAGGAATCCCCTCGATGGTCTCCGGCGGCACGTAATACGGCGTCGCCCAGATTTCCGTGGCTTGCGCGGTCCCGCCCTGCGTCACCAGCGCGAGCCCGAAGTCCACGATCTTCGCGTGCCCCTCGGCATCGAGTAGGATGTTCCCCGGCTTCACATCGCGGTGGATCAACCCCGCGGAATGCGCCGCCTTGAGCCCCTGCGCCACCTCGATGGCAAGCGGCAGCATCTCCACTTCCGGGATTTTGCCGCGCTCCCGGATCTGATGTTCGAAGTGCCCGCCCGGCACCAGCTCCATGGCGATGTAGAACCGGTCGAACGCCTTGCCCGTCCTCAACACCCGCACGACGTGCGGATGGCTGAACGACGCGGTGATCCGCGCCTCCTCCTCGAAGGCCGCGATCCGGCGCTCGTCCGCGGAAAATTCCTCGCTCAGGATCTTCAACGCCACCTCGCGGTCCAGCGTGTTGTCCTGCGCCACGAACACCATGCTCATTCCGCCCACCGCATGCCGCCGGAGCAGCGTGTAGGGGCCGAATTCCCGCTTCACCCGGGTGTGCTTGCCGCAAGTAGGACACTCGACATTGGAAAATGGAGCCACCACCGCGACGTTCATCGAACTTCCGCAGGAATGGCAGTAGGCGATGGTTTCCGTAGGCTCCGGCATGGACATAGGCTACCTACGTGCCCTCAAGGTGCAAACTTGAAACTTGCCGCAGATTTTCTTCCGGAAGGAACGCCCTCATCAAGAAGAGGGACAGCAAGATCCCCTATCTTCATTTCACCTCCCGCGCTCCACTTTCACCGCTTGCTCGGACCCGCACGTTCCCGCTAGCATGCTTGTAGATCGGCGCCCTCCGCGCCCGCCCCAAGTTCGGAAATCAAAGCGTTCCGCAAAAAAACATGAACCACTCCCACCCACGCTGGCTTCTTGAACAACTCCCGCAATGGGAACGTGACGGACTGCTCACCGCCGACGCGGCACACACCTTGCGCGAACGGTATGCCGTGGACGATTCACGGCCGGGACTGGCGCAGATCGTGATGGGATCGCTCGGCGCGCTGCTGATCGGTGCCGGGTTGATCGCCGTGATCGGCTACAACTGGGATGATTTCTCGCGTCCCGTGCGGCTGTTGTTCGCTTTCCTGCCACTGCTGCTCAGCCAGTTGTTCGGTTTCCGGGTGCTGCAACGCGGCGCGGCAAGTGCGGCCTGGGTGCGCGAAACGGCGGCGCTGTTGCAGACATTCGCGACCGGCGCGTGCATCGCCCTGGTCTCGCAGATCTACAATCTCGGCGGCGATTGGCCGGACTTTCTGTTCTGGTGGTTCCTGCTCAGCCTGCCGCTGGCTTGGCTGCTGCGCTCGCATGCCGTGGTGATTTTCTATCTCATCGCCATCGCGGTGTGGAGCGTGAATCAAACCGATCACAGGGGAGGCTGGCATGACAGCGCGCTGATTTATCCGCTGCTGCTGCTCGGCCTGCTGCCTTACTGGCCCGGATGGCGGCGCAAGGAAGCGCTCTCGATTTCGGTGCGCTGGGTGATGGCGGTCAGCGCCGGCGTGGGCTTGGCGAGCGCAGCGGTGTGGGCGAGCCATGGATCCGGGCAATACCTTATGGATCATGAAACCGAGGCCGCCCTCTGGCTTTGGACGCTCACCGCCGCTGTCATCGCGCTCTTCCCGCTCCATCAAGCCGCCGACGACGAATCGCTGGGCCACAAACCGCAGGTCGTGCTCGGATCCCTTTGGCTGCTGGGTTACGGCGTGGCGGCCACGTTTGTGGAGGTAAGCGATGACATCCTGGCGGGGGCGTCATTCGCGCTGAAACTGCCGTGGTGCTGGGGACTGCTGGCGGTGTCCGCAGCATGGGTGTCCCTGGCGGTTTTGCGGCGACGCTGGGCGGTGTTGGCGATCGCATCGGTGGCATTATTGCCGTTGATCTCGATGCCACTGATTGAGGGCAGAGGCGGATTGCTGTTATCGTGGCTGGTCACGCTGCATCTCTCCCTCATCGGCATCACGCTCATCGTGCTCGATTTCATCGGCAAACGCGGAGCCTCCCGGCTCGGTGCCTTGCTACTCTCGGTACTGCTCATCGCCCGCATGGCGGACAGTCATTTCTCGCTGCTCACCAAAGGGATCGTCTTCATCGCGGTCGGCGTCGCCTTCCTGGCATTCAACTTTTTCCTGATCCGCCATCAGCCCCGGAAACCCGTCACCCCCGCATGAAACTCCTCCCCTACCTCATTTTCGGACTCACCGCGCTCGCCCAGTGGCTGGTGCCGCTCGCCGGCATCCGGCAGCACGAGCAAACGCTGGCAAAGGGCACGCTCTTCAAAATCAAATGCAGCGCCCCGGATCCCTACGATCCACTGCGGGGCCGGTATCTCGCCGTGCGGCCCGAGCAACATGAGGTCAGCGGGCTGGCGCACATGCAGCTGCAACACGGCATGCGGGTTTATGGCTTGCTGGCCACCGGCCCCGATGGGCTGGCAAGTGTCACCGGCCTTTCCCTTGATCCACCCGCAAAGGGGGATTTCATCCGCTTGGAGTCCGGCTATACGAATTCAGGAGGAACCCAAATCCAGTGGCCCTTCAACCGCTTCTATCTCAACGAAAAACTCGCTCCTGAAGCCGACCGGTGGTTCGCGGAAAACATCAGAAGCGCCCACGGCATCGTCGCCGAGGTGCGCGTGCTCGACGGTCGCGCCGTGCTGGCCGATCTCACCGTCAACGGAGAACCGATCCGCGAGATTCTCAAGAAAAAGAAAAGCGACTGATGGGGCGTGTTTTACAGTGAGCTGGCGCCATTGCGGACCGCCAGCTCCTTGTCTCCGCTTCCCATCCGAACAACCCTGCGGCGCATTTCCCCTTGGACAGACTTTGCAAGCAACTTCGAGTCCTCACCCGCGAGCCGTGATTCTATTAGACACCAAACTTCTCACCCCGCCCACTTTCAACGACTGAAACGTGGCCGTCCGCCATGGTTCTTGCTGGGAACAGGCATCAGGTCACGTCCCGGTAGAGCTCGGCCAGCGAGAAGGAAACGCCGGCTTCGGGGAGATCGAGGATGGCGTCCGGCCCGGAAAGGGTTTCCCGGCGGAAGCCCGCGCCGTCCCTGCGGTGCAGGGTGAGGAAGGCGGATTCCGTTTCCGCGAGAATGTAGGTTCCCAAGGTGGGAATGGTGAGGTAGTCACGGAATTTCTGGACCTCGTCGTTGCGGCGGGTGGTCGGGCTGAGGACTTCGAGAATCACGCTCGGCGAGTCGGTGAAGAGTGCGTCGCCGGGCACGGGCACGCAGATGATCATTCCGTCGGGATAGTAGAAGGCGTCCTCGCCTCCGCCAAGCGGCACCCGGAGCTTGAAATCGCTGCCGGTGGGGAAACAAGGTTTTCCGGCAAGCTGGTTTCCGGCCATTCGCATGAAATTCCCGGCGATGCGCTGATGGTTGAGTGTCCCACCGGACATGGCGTAAACATTTCCGGCCACGTATTCGTGACGGATTTCCGAAGCTAGTTCGCCTTGGAGATAGTCTTCCCGGGAGATCCGATTGTCCGCGATTGCCAGTGCCATGGGGTTACGGTTAACGGAAAATCCCCGCCCGCGCAAGCTCCCGGAAATGGGAAGCCACCAGACGCGGAGATCTCCGCTCCTTCCACCGATTCACTTGCGAACAAACTTGCAGCCCCTTCCCCCCCGGACAGACTCCGCCAGTGGAAATCCTAGTTGAAGACAGTCCGGGCGAGCGAATCGACGCGTTTCTCGCCGCGCGCCTTGCGGATCTTTCCCGCTCGCGCATCCAGACGCTCATCCGCGAGCAATTTATCCAGATCAACGGCCACCCCGCCAAGCCACGCGACGCGGTGAAACTCGGCGACAAGATCACCGTCGTCCTGCCCGAAGCCGTCCCGCTTCACAACGAAGCCCAGGACCTCGCGCTGGAAATCCTGTTCGAGGACGACGACATGGTCGTGCTCAACAAAGGCTCCGGCATGGTCGTCCACCCCGCCCCGGGAAATCCCGACGGCACGCTGGTCAACGCACTGCTCCATCATTGCCAAGGAAAACTCTCCGGCATCGGCGGCGTCGAGCGCCCCGGCATCGTCCACCGCCTGGACAAGGACACGTCCGGCTGCATCGTCGTCGCCAAGTCGGATGTCGCCCACCAATCGCTCGTCAACCAGTTCTCGGGCAGGACCATGGAAAAACTCTACCTCGCCGTCACCCAAGGCATTCCGAAGCCTGCCAAGGACACCATTTTCACCCATATCGGCCGCCACCCGGTGAACCGCCAGAAGATGGCTGTCGTCAATCCTCCCGGAGGAAAAACCGCCATCACCGACTACGAGATCCTCGCCACCGACGCCGCCAGCCTTACCGCGCTCGTGCTCTGCCACCTTCACACCGGCCGCACCCATCAAATCCGCGTCCACCTCCATCACAAAGGCGCTCCGCTCGTCGGCGATCCGATTTACGGCAAGACCAGCAAGGCCTCCGAACAAACCGGCCGCCTCATGCTCCACGCCTGGCGGCTCACCCTCGACCACCCGGTCACCGGCAAACGCCTGCGTTTCGAAGCGCCGATCCCGCCGGAATACCAGCACTGGCTCAATCTCCCCGGCGGCAACGCCATTCTCCCATTTCAAAAATGAACGACGACCTCCTTCCCGACCTGATTGCCGCCGTCGAGCAGCAACTCACCTCACCGCAAACGCCTTACGTCGCGAAAACCTTCGCCCGGCTGGTCAAACTCGGCATCCCGGAAGCCGAGGCCAAATCCCAAATCGCCCTTTGTCTCGGCGAGGAGATGGACCAGGTGCTGAGAAAACGCCGCGGTTTCGACGAAAAATCCTACCGCGCCAGCCTCGAAGCCCTGCCGATGCCGGACGACGAAGAGGATAATGGCCCGCGGACTTGAAGTCCCCGACTACACTCACAGCCCCCGCAGCTTCTTCTGCTCGGCGATCCACGCGCGGTCCTTGTCCGACAGGTTCGTTTCCTGCGTCCGCGACCGCGTGCCGTCGGGTTCGATAAACGTGAGCGTGCCCTTGTCGTAAGAGGTCAATTTCGCGAATATTTTCCGTTCCTTGAGGTCCTGCCACTCGCGATAGCCCTTTTTCTCCAGTCCCGCGCGCCAGCCCTTGTAAGCTTCCGCCGAAACCGCTTCGGCGTGTTTGAGCTGCCCCCAGAGAAAGTCCGCCTCGCCCCGCTTATAGCCCCGGTAACGTCCGATCACCTCGCCGCTCGGACTGAGAAGGATCAGCGATGGATAACCGAGGACTTTGTAGCGCTTTTTGAGATCCGCACCGTAATTTTTAATCGCCACCCGCCGGTCCTCCGAAGTCCCCAGATCGAGATCGGGGTCGGTGATTTTCACATTCGCATCCACCCGCAGGCGCACCAGCTTCTCAGTGGCCCAATTGCCAAAGTCATTGGTGGAGAATAGCTCCTGGCTCAGTGCCTTGCACATCGGGCTGGTCGCAGAATCGGTGAACCAGATGAGCAGCGGCTTGCCCTCACGCACGGAGCGCTGTTTGGCAATGGTTTCGCTTTCCTCCCACGGCCCGCGCTTGACGTTGGAGAGCAGTGTGGCGAGCTCGGGGACCTCGGCATCCGGATTGTCGGGATCCGTGTAAACAATGTCCTCCTCCGGCGTGAAATTGAGCGCCGGCGACGCCCCAGGGCTATTTCCCCCGGCCACGACCGGCGTCCCGGCATCCGGGTTCTTCGCGCGCAGTTGCGGCGGGATTCCGGTAGGGCCGAACGGCTCGTCTTTCTTTTTCTCCGCCACCTTGCCGCCGATTCCGAGCTTGGCGCAGGAACTCAATGCCACCGCAAAAACCAGTGCCCACGGGAGAAAACGCATCGTCGGAGAAAGAATCACACTATTTTTTCAGCCGGATCGGTGTTCCACAATAGGTGCAGCGGAACCACTTGAACAAAAGCATGTGCAAGCAAACCGGAATGATGTGACCGAGCCCGGTAATGTGATGTGCTTTGGCGTTTTTCAAACACATCCGCGGGGCGAAAATTTTCTGTCCGCACACCCTGCAACTGCATCCTATCCCCCAGATCAAATAAAGGAGTCCGAACAGCGGCAAACTCAGCGGAAACACCAACAGCCACTCGGGCACCCAGCCAAAATGCTTCGGCACCTCCTCGGACAGCAGCAACAGCAGCGAGGAAATGATCGCAGCCGGCAACATCGCGGACACCATCAGGGTCACCACCGCACCCAGCGCCATCCGGATCGGATATCCGTGCATCACCCCGCGGATGTAGCGGCGGGATTGAGGGTCGCGCCCAAGGTTGGTCTCCATCCTTGGACCGCGAATCAGGGCGACCCGGTCGTCTTCGTCCACCGGACGCACCGTGACCGGTCGCACAGTCCCGTCGGTCATCGAATCCGTGCTCTTGACCCGGGAAATGTCGATTTCACGGCGGCTCACCGAATTCTCCGCGATCCGCACATTGCTCGACGGCACGGCGGCACGCCCTGGCTTCGGGACTTGCTCGTCGATCTTCACTTCCAAGTCGCCGGAATAGCGGTTGAGCAAAATCGCCGCCGGAATGTCTCCGACCGCCACCTGCTGCTCGACGAGAAAACGCGCGGGCAGTGGAATCGCGAAGGGGGCGACCGCCAGCATCGATGCCACCTTGGGAATCACCTCGTGATTGACCGGCATCCTCACCTCGATGGGGGCGGCACCCGAAACACCGGTGAGGTCCCGCGCGGAGGCGATCCATTTCTCGACGCTGCTGCGCAAGGGAACCCGTTTTGAAATCTGCAAAATCGCGTTCGCCCGCTCCAGTTCGTTGGCCAACTCATCCAGGCCCGCCCTCGCAAGCGACTCGACATCAGCGAATCCCGCCGCTTCGAGCAGTTCGAGCGAGGATTTTCCGATTCCGGGGATGGTGTTGAGATTCGTCATGGGTTTCGCACACGCCCGGTCACTCTAATCAGCAAGACGACGTTGGCAAGCGGTCTGACGCCGGAACGCGAGTCTCCTGACTCGCAGGCGAAAGGGAGGCCAAAGTACGGTGGCCTTTGCCTCGTTCCCTTTGTCGGTCCTTTCACGGGCGAGTCTGGAGACTCGCGGTCCGGCCAGAGCACTCATGCCAGCGCCGCGAGCATTTCGCGCAGCTGCACCAATTTCGCCTTCCAATCCTCAAGCCGGGCCTTTTCCTGCACCACGACTTCCGGCGGCGCGCGGTCCA
>JBIHZT010000171.1:0-7198 GCA_044240265.1 Luteolibacter sp.
GCCATGACCCCGGAGAGTATGCGAAGATTTTCGAAGAGGAATACGATCTCCGCCTCAACGAGGTGCTGACCATCGAGGACACGCCGTATAACAATTACCTCAAAGGCATCCGGACTTCGGTCACGCACGACGGCTATTTCTCGCAGGACAAGAAGACGAGGCGCTTCGTTGATTCCAAAACGGCTGCCAGAGGCGAGACCGCCGGCGAGGCGGATGATGTGGACGCCTACGATCTGATCCTGAAAGACAAGGAAACGCTGTTGTCGTTTCCCGGGCCGAACGATGACGATCGAACCCATCTGAAGAAGCAGGTGCGCTTCATCTTTTCCCACTCCGCCCTGCGCGAGGGATGGGACAATCCGAACGTGTTTGTCATTTGCGCGCTCAAGCACAGCGACAACACGGTGACGCGCCGCCAGGAAGTGGGCCGCGGCATGCGGCTGGCAGTGGATTCCAACGGCGAGCGCGTCGATGATCCGGCCATCGTCCATCAGGTGAACGTGCTGACCGTGGTGGCGAGCGAAAGCTACAAGGACTTCGTGGCCGGGCTGCAATCGGACATCAGCAAATCCATTTCCTCCCGCCCGCGTGAGGCGAATGCCGGATATTTCAAGGGCAAGCTGCTCAAGACGGAAACGGGTGAGGTCGAGGTCACGGCAAAACTGGCGAAGCAGATCGAGTTCTATCTAATCGAGAACCGCTACGTGGATTTCGACCACCACATCACCGCCGCCTATCATGAGGCGAAGGAGAAAGGCGAACTCGCCAAACTACCGACCGAGCTGGAATCGCTCAAGGAGCCTGTGTTCGCATTGATCGACAGCGTCTTCAGCGATGCCGACATCCCGCAGCCGGAGAATGAATTCACGCTCAAGGAGAACCGGCTGAACGCGAATTTTGAAAAGAAGGAGTTCCAGGAGTTGTGGCACAAGATCAACCACAAGGCGGTCTATTCCGTTCACTTCGATTCCGAGGAACTCATCGCGAAAAGCATCAAGACCATCGACAAGGAGCTGAACATCGCGCCGCTGCAATATGTCGTCACCGCCGGAGAACAACGGGACGAGACGAGTTATGAGGAGCTCAAGCAGGGCGAGGGATTTGTCTTGAGGGAGAACCGCACCGAGCAACTCGCGACCTCCGTGCTCTCGGTGGTGAAATATGATCTCATCGGCAAGATCGCTGAAGCCACGGTGCTCACCCGAAGCACCGTTTCGCGCATCCTCAGCGGCATCAACGTCGCCGTCTTCGGGCAATACAAACGGAACCCGGAGGATTTCATCCTGAAGGCCGGCAAGCTGATCAACGAACAAAAGGCGACGGTGATCGTGGAGCATCTGGAATACGACACCACCACCGGCGTCCACGAAACGCCCGATATTTTCACCCAGCGCAAGGAAGACCTCGGCAAGGGATTCAAGGCGGAGCATCACATTTATGATTACGTCTTCACTGATTCGACGATCGAACGGAACTTCGTCGGAGAACTCGACGCCAGCGCGGAAGTGGTCGTTTACGCCAAGCTGCCGAAGACCTTTTTCATCCCCACGCCGGTCGGTAACTACACCCCGGATTGGGCCATCGCCTTCAAACAGGACAAGGTGAAGCACATCTACTTCATCGCCGAAACCAAAGGCGACATGTCGTCGATGCAGCTCCGCAAGATCGAGGAATCCAAGATCGAATGCGCGAGAAAGTTCTTCGCGAAGATCACGAACGAGCAGGTCCGCTACGAGGTGGTGGACGGTTACGGGAAGCTGATGGAGCTGGTGAAATGATCCAAAGAAACGATTTAGTATGAAAACAATCCAACTATTGCTTCCTGACAATCTTCACGACCAATTGCAGAGCAAGGCGAAGGAGTCGGGCTTTGATCTATCCACCTACATGCTGGCCCTTTTGGCAGAGGGCTCGGTATCACCGACTCATTTTCCATCCACTCATTCTCCGTCGGCGGCATCAGTCGTTCAGTCCACCGCGCCGCAACTGGTGTACATCCCCGACCGCCCCCGCTTCCCCTCAACACCGCCCGATAGCGAAACTTCGCTGATTCCATCGAGTCCGAAGCCTTATGTTCACGCGCCCGGTGGCACCAAGGGACCGCAGTCCAACATCTCGATTGTGATCCGCTGGGACACCATTGGCAAAGGACAGCCGGAGCCTCTTCGTGCGGCAACTGCCGCAGCGACTTTGGTGCAGACGATTCTGCGTCTATCCAAAAAGCTCGGACCTGAGACGCTGGAACGGCTGACCCAATTGCGGATCTCGCGCGGCCCGTTGCTAAGTCGAAACCCGGCGCGGGATTTTATGAACAAGAACAGTATGGAAACCTACCAGAATCATCTGATTCCCGGAACGGACATTTACGTTTTAACGCAAACTTCAACCGACGAAAAGGTGAAGCACCTCAAGGATATACTGACTTTCCTCAGGCTGCCCTCGACTCTTTTTGAGGTGAAAAAGCATCTCAAGTGACGCGCCTTCCCTGCCAAACCATGACCCTGCACCCCGCCGCCCAACAGATGATCCGGAAAGTCGAAGCGCTTTCCGGCAGGCCCGTGCATGTGGCCGAGGATCCGGATTTGAAGGTGATGGCGGCGATCACCACCGCCCGGGGCAGTGCTCCGGCGCATTTTCTGCGCTATCGGCCGGGGACGCGGGCGGTGGACTATCTGGTGGCTTATCAGCTTGGGTTTCTGGTGAGGCTGTTCTCATGCCCCGCCGCGGATCGCCGGGATGTGGTGTCGAACGCGGCCGAGCAGGAGGCCGGGATCCGGTTGTTGGGACTGGAGGAATATCCACGGGATTTCGCGGTATCGATGGTCGGGCAGCTGGTGGTGCAGTTGCGGTCCTACTCGGTCGGTGCGCGGGTGGATGACTGGATTTGGAAGCACCTGCCGGAACTCCGCGAGCAGCAGGAGCAGGCGGTCCGCGCGCAGCTGGATGAGGGCGGCCGGGCGCTTGCGCCGGAGATCCGCAAGCGGTTTCCCAAGGCGCTGGTGGATGCGAACTCGATCATCAACGCGGCCTACGCATTGCACTGGGGCGGGCTTTTGAAGGACAACCGCTTCCAGATTCCCTTCAAGGCGCTTGGCTACGAGGCGAGGGCGCTCGAACTCCTGCGGGCGCTCGACGAGGTGCCCGACGCCCCCGAAGCGGACCACGCGCTGATTTCCCAATGGGCGGAATGCCTCGGACTGACCGGAACTTTTCACTTTGAACCCCACCTTCTGACTTGATGACGAACCCACCCCACGAAGTCCAACTGGCGCTGGACGAATTCGACCGCAATCAATTGCCGGAAGCTCGGCGCAGCCTATCAGGCGACGCGTTTCGCGAGGCGGTGCGCGAGCACTTCGCGGAGCAGTTCGCAGGTCAGGGCGGCGGCGCGGAGGTGGTGGTGACGGCGGACCGCATCATCATCCGCTGGAGCGATTCCACCGAGGCGAAGACGCTCACGGAACGGGGTGTCGATTTCCTGAGAGCGGGTGATTACGATAAGGGAATCGGGATGCTGCGTGTGGCCCTCCAGCGGGATCCGGCGGATGCGGATGCACTTTTCAATCTCGCGATGGCGCTCAGCGATCAGGGAAAATTGGACGAGGCGGTGGAATTGCTGGACCGTTTGCTGGTGGAGCATCCCTCCCACGCGCACGGCTGGGTGGCGCTTGGAGTCGCGCAAGCGCGGATGGAGCGGGATGAGGATGCGGTCGAGTCGCTCACGATGGCGGTGAGCCTGAACCCGGACGACGGCCATGTGCGCAAGAACCTGGGCGCGATCCTCTCGCGCTGCGGTTCCCTCGATGAGGCGATTGTCCATCTTCAGGCGGCGGCGCGGCTGCTCCCGACCGATCCGCAATGTTGGTTCAACCTGGCGGGGACCTTGGAAGAGGCGGGGAAAACGGAGGAGGCCGACGAGGCTTATCTGAAGGTTCTCGCGCTCGACCGGAACGGACGCATGGGAGAAATGGCGGAACAAGGCCGCAGCCGGATCGCCCAGCAGGCATTCCGGAGTCGCGGCGGCGGTCTCCGTCCGGATGCGATGTCCTTCTGCCTCGGGGCCATGGAGCGATTCGATGGCATGCCGCGCGCGGAGGTGCAGAAGATCACGTTCGAGATCGCCATGCTCGGCAGCCGCGGGCTGGATGTGAACGACCCGGCGGAGCAATACACGCTGCGTTCGATTCCGGGGAAATTCTCCGGGTTGCACCTGCTGTGCATCGAGTATGTCGGGTTTCAGATCATCGATCCGAAGGTGGACATCGGGTTCGATCTATCCGCGGAACATGCTGCGGCGCGCGTGCTTTTCGGGGAGGGGAAATAAGGAGCCGCGACACTCTTGTCGTGAATGCCAATGGGAGGTGAAAGGAGACTTGCTGAAGGCGCTTTTCTTTCGCGGTTCACTGGCTTGGCGGACAGGAGTGTCCGCCCTCCTTATGGCTTCGCGGGACGAGTCGATGGCTGGAGCGAGGATCACTCATCGGCCGGGTTCAGCCCTCGCAGCACGGTCATCAGGGATTTTTGATTCACCCTGAGTTCGAAGCCGGTGGCATCGCCCTTCGGAGTGGATTCACCGAGCTTCACTTGAGAGCCCGGTGGCAGGCGATGGAGTTGAAACAACTGCTCCCACACGCCGGCGATGGCATTCTTCTGGGTGACAAAACCCTTGTTGATGATTCCGGCGGTGAAGACGATGTGGGTGATGCCCCATTCGCGGCAGATCAGTGGCAGTTTTTCCTGGGCGGAATTTTTTCCCGCGTCCTTGGTGATGACGATCCACGAGGGATCCTGCCGAAGCGCTTCCAGCCATTGGCTGTCGGGAGTACCGGCCGTCCAGTCGTCCATCAGGTGACGGATTTGCAGGTCCGGGTAGTCGCGCTGGTAGAAATCACGGAGTTCTCGGGGCAGGCGCGGGCTGCAACATTCATCGAAGAGCAGCTTGAGCCTGGTGCTCATGCGGCAGTGCCGATTTCCTGATTCCAATAGCGATAAGCGGCTTCCACGGCGGCCACCGGCACTTCGTAAAGCTCGGCGGCCTTCTCGATGCTGCCTTCAGTGACCGCTGCC
Organism: Luteolibacter sp.; assembly: GCA_044240265.1. Taxonomy (GTDB): domain Bacteria; phylum Verrucomicrobiota; class Verrucomicrobiia; order Verrucomicrobiales; family Akkermansiaceae; genus Luteolibacter. The sequence continues at coordinate 5,068 of JBIHZT010000171.1, forward strand.
CGCCAGAGGGTTTCTGCGGAATAACCGAAGCCGGCGACACTCGGCGCACCAAAGCGGACTTTCGGATTCAAGACGATTTCCTGATCGCCAAAGGTAAAGGCCCGATAGAGCACCGCCAGGCCGTCGGCATCATAGTCGAGATCCTTCATGTAGGCCTCGATGCAGGGCTTCATGGACTTCTGCCCAAAATCCTGGCCTGTGAGGCCCACCGGGTTTTCGGCATCCTCCTTGAGGAAGATGTGGAGATCCTTGCCGATGAGCACCGTGCGGTGATCTTGTCGGGCGAAAGGATGCTCGATTCTGTAGTGATCGCGGGCATTGCGAATCGCTTCTTTGATTTTCGGAAGGGGAACGCCGTAATCCGCCCGCAGGGACCGGATCGCCAAAGCTTCCACGAAGTCCGTAAAACTGATGCGCTTGCCCCCGTCATCCGTGATGCCACTTCGGCTCATCGGCTCGGTGAGATTCGTACCGAAAAACCAGCGGCTCAGAGTCGCAGCAGGCATCCGGGCATAACGCGCGGCCTCGGCGACGCTATAGACGCCGAGTCCCTGGGTAGCTGCTTGGAGGGTGGTAACCATGAGCGAAGTTCCGGGAAGCTAGTCCCGAAAGGGTGGGCGGCCAAGTCCAATTGCCGGATGCGGCGACCGGATGCGATACCTTTCTGCCTCGGAGCCATGGAGCGATTCGAGGGCATGCCGCGCGCGGAGGAGCGGAAGACCACCTTCGAAATCGCCATGCTCGGCAGCCGCGGGTTGGATGTGAACGACCCGGCGGAGCAATACTCGCTGCGTTCGATTCCGGGGAAATTCTCCGGGTTGCACCTGTTGAAACCGAACGCGGAGCATGCTGCCGCGGTGGCAAGAAGCGCACGCTCATCCCCAGCGGCTTGCCCATTCCGCGGGGAGGCGGGCGGGTTTGCCTTCCGGCATCTGGACGAGGGCGAGCGATTGGCGGGCGGTGACGAGCAGCGCGCCGTCGGCCTCGCGGATCATTTCGAAAGCACACCAGAAGCGGGCGCGGGAAATTTCGGCAAGCCGGCCGCGGATGACCAGCCAGTCACCGAGCCGGGCGGGGCGCTTGTAGTCGATCTCGGTGCGGGTGACGACCGGGTAGAGGTGGGTTTCCAACATGCTGCGGAGGTCCATGCCCATCTGCGCGGCGAGGCGGGTGCGGCAGGTTTCGATCATCCGGAGGTAGGCGATGTTATGGACGACCTGGCCGCAGTCGGTGTCGAAGAACATGACTTCCTCGCGGGTTTCGAAGGTGGGGACGGCGTCGGGCATGCGGGGATTTAGGCGTGCCGGTGGAGATTCTGCAATGTTCGCTTGTGAGGGGGCGTAGGATTGGCTTGGTTTTATGCGAATGAGTTCGGTGAAATTTCATGTTTGGCGGATCGCGGGCTGTTGGGCGATCACGGCCATGGCTCTGGGCGCGGGAACTTTCGCGGTGCCGGCGGAAGGTCCGGTCGCGTTCCGGCGGGACAAACTGCCGCTGGATGCGGACACGATGGCGACGCTCTCGCGGCAACTGGTGACGCTCGCCCAGGGGCAAAACCGGGAAACCGCGGTCAATCGCCGGACCGCCGCCCAGATGTTGGCGCTTGCGACGGCGCTGGATCCCGGAAATGGCAAGGCCCGGGAGGTGCTCGCGGAATTTCAAAATGGAGACCACCCACCGGCCACCGATGCCGGCCACCTCGAAAAAATCCGCGAGCGGGTGTGGCAGGACCTCGCGTGGCTGGAAACACCGGAAGCCGGAAGCGCGGGCCGGGCGCTCGCCGCCTGCCTGGCCGACGTGCTGGTCGTTTCCGATCCCGGCAACCCCAAGGCGCAAACCCTGGCCTCCGCCGGAGAGCGCGGCGCGTGGAAAGGATGGATTCCGGAACTCGCCGCCTACGAACCTGCCGCGGCGGCGGAGACGGCGCTCACCGCCGAGCCGATGACTGAGGAAAACCCCGCCACCACCCCGGAAATCCTCCTCAAGCGGGCGCAGGTTTCCACCGTCATCTGGAAGCGGGTCAACAAGTCCGACACGGTGAAATGGATGCAAGGCACCGCGCCGCTGCAAATGGTCGCCGGAATGCGCCCGGAGTCGGAGGACGAGCCGCAGCCATTTTCCATCAGCGTCG
>JBIHZT010000114.1:0-8761 GCA_044240265.1 Luteolibacter sp.
TGAAAACGGCCTGTGGGATCTCAGTCTGCTCGACCTCAATGGCGACTTCGATAGGGACGGCCAAAGCAACCTGTTGGAATACATCGCGGGCACCTTCGCGGGCGACGCCACCGAGACCTTCGGCCTGAGCATCAAGGAGAAGCTGCCGCAGAGCGTGCGCTTCGAGTTCTACGGGATCACCGGCAAGGTCTACACCATCGAGAGCACGCTCGACATGAAGACCTGGACGCGGGTGCCCTTTTCCGTGGGCGCTCCGGGTGCCGGCAACAACGCCCACCAGGCCGGCGATGTCGGCATCGTCTCCGCCTTTGCCGCGCCGCGTTCCGGCACCTCAGAATTCTACCGCCTCTCCGTCCGATGAAATCCCTTCTCCTCGCCCTCGCCTCGCTGTTCCTCGCCGCCACGGCCCACGCGCAGTGGCAATCCACCACCTACACGCTCAAGGGCGGGTGGAACTCGATCTATCTGCACGGCGATGCCACCCACGCGACGCCGGACCAGCTCTTCGCCTCCCATCCCGAGGTGCTGGAAGTCTGGCGCTGGAATCCGAACCCGAACCAGACCGGGTTCACCACCACGCCCTTGCTTCCCAGCACCGGCACGCCCGAGTGGAGCAAGTGGGTGCGCGGCGGCACGGCGGCCTCGCTGATCCGCCTGACCGGCCAGTCTGCCTATCTGGTGAAATGCAGTGGTGCCGCCTCCAACAGCTACAGCGTGGCCATCGCCCACCGGCCGTTGCCGCCTAGCAACACCTGGGTGCGCAGCGGCGCGAACTTCCTCGGCTTCCCCAGCAGCAAGGCGACGGGCAATTTCCCGACTTTCTCGAGCTACTTCGCCACCTTCCCCGCCGCCATTGCCGCGAACGCCAAGATTTTCAAATACGTCGGCGGCGAGCTGGGAGCGGGCAATCCGATGCAGATTTTCTCCCCGACCATGGAGCGGGTGGATCGCGACCAGGCCTACTGGTTCTCTTCCGAAGTGGTGGGGAATTTCTACGCCCCGGTGCAGATCAGCCTTTCCAACAGCGAGGGTTTCGCCTTTGGCCGGCGCGGCGCGGTGATCACGGCGCGGGTGATAAACCGCACCGCCGCCGTGATGACGCTTCGGATCGCGCCAGTCGCCTCCAACAGCCCACCCTCCGGCCAGGAACTCGTCACCGCCGCCGTCCCGCTCACGCGCCGCACGCTTGATGAGCAGGGGGAATACGTGGAAACCCCGATCGCCGCCGCTTACAACGAGGTCATCGCGCCGAATTCCAGTGTCGAGCTGAGCTTCGGCATCGACCGCAGCGCCATGGCTGGTGCGGCGGATGCGCTTTACGCCTCGCTGCTGCGCTTCACCGACTCGGCCAATACCTTTGACATTCTCCTCCCGGCCACTGCGCGCCAGAGCACTCTCGCCGGCCTCTGGATCGGTGAGGCCCTCGTCACGGCGGTGGAAAGCAAGCAGCAGCAGGATGCCGTGACGCCCACCGGCAGCTCGTTCCCGCTGCGCTACCTGATCCATGTGGCCGACGACGGGACCGCCCGCGTGCTTTCCCAAGTCTTCATGGGGCCGATGGCCGCCGCGCCTCACGACTTCGGCTTGTGCCGGTCCGAGGCCGGCTTGAAGGCGGACGCCAAATCCGCCGCCCGCCGCATCGTCGCCACCCACCTGCCCCTGGATCAGGCGCTGGTGGGCTCTGGCAGTTTCAGCATCGGCGGCAACCTCGCCTGCGACATTGTCACTCCCTTCAACGATCCGACCAATCCCTTCGTCCACCAGTATCACCCGGATCACGACAACAAGAGCGGCAGGACCGCGCTCGGGGACGGCGAGGAAAGTTACACCGTCACCCGCAAGGTCAGCTTCACCTTCACCGCCACGCCGCCGGGCGGCGGCAGTGCCACCGGTTGGGGCAGCAGCGTGATCGGCGGCACTTATGGTGAGGTCGTCAACGGCCTGCACCGGGACAGTTTCGGCGTCGGCACCGGGGACGGACTCCGCCTCACCGGCATCTTCGAGCTCCGCCGCGCCTCCGAACTCGGCACGCTGTCGCCGTAAAAACTGAAAAACTGAAAAACTGAAATGAGGATTTACCGCAAAGGACGCAAAGGACGCAAAGGGGAATGGATGTTCATGTTTGCGTTTCCGCAATGAATCGCCCCAGCCCAGCCAGCAGATCTCTTCCAATCCAAAATCTCTTCCTCTGACCTCTGACCTCACCCTTCTCAAAACTCGTATGAAACTCCGCCATCTACCCACCTTGTGCGCCGCTCTGCTGGCGCTGTGTTCCACCCTCGCCACTGCCCAAACCAGCGCCGTCCCCGGCTTCATCAGCTACCAGGGCCGCGTGGTGGATGCGGCGGGAGCCAACGTGGGAGCCGGCACCCCGGTCAACCGCACGGTCATCTTCCGTATTTGGGACAATCCCTCCTCTACCAATACCGCCAACCTCATCTACTCCGAGGCCCAGACTGTCACGGTTTCCGAGGGCGAATTCAGCGTGCTCGTCGGCCAGGGCGTGACCAACCCCACCCAGACCTTCGGCTACGACGAAACTGCCAAAAAGCTCGCGGATTTCAGCGCGGCGTTCACCGGCAGTGCCCGCTATCTGGGCGTGACGGTGGCCTCGGCCGCCACCATTGCCACCACCGATAATGAAATCACTCCGCGCCAGCAGATCGTCTCCACCGCCTTTGCCATGCGTGCCAAGTTCGCGGAGAGCATCGGCAGTTCCTCGGACCTCACCCTCACTCCGCTCAGCGGCACCGCCAGCAACTACGGCCTCGGCTGGTATGGCACCGGCCGCCTGTTCGGCACCACCGCCGTGGATGGCCCGGTGCTCTACGGAAATGCCGGCGGTGCTCTCGGCTCCAATGCTTCCGGCACTTATAATACAGCCCTCCGCTGGGATGCCAGCGGCCGCGTCGGCGTCGGCGCGACTTCCATCACCTCCACCACCAACAAGCTCACCCTGCAGGGCGACATGGGAACCTCCCCGGCCGACCAGCTCACCATCCGCGGCAATGCAGACAACAACAAGCGCCTGCTGCTCGGCTACGACACCACCAATAACAAGGCGTCCCTCCAGTCCTACACCGCCGCCTCCACGGCGGGCCCGCTCCTCCTGAATCCCAGCGGCGGCAATGTGGGGATTGGTAAGGCAGATCCCAGCGTCGCACTCGATGTGACCGGGGCGGTCAACGCCAGCACCACCATCACAGCCGGCGGCAAGTCGGTGCCGACATCGGATGAGAACAACCTCAAGATTGTGCGGGGCACGCTTAACTCTAACGGATTCATTGTTGAAGGTAGTGGTTTCACGGTAACTAAAGGTGGCACCGGCGCTTATGACATTAGTTTCACCACGCCTTTTTCCGCCAAACCTTCGACTACTGCCAGCATGGATACTGATTTGGGCACGGCGGGTAGCGCGTTGACTCAAGCATCATCGACGCAAGTTGTGAAGATTAGGTTGTTTGCTACAATTGGGACAACGACATCTGCAAAAGATGGGCAGTTTTCCTTCATCGCCATAGGCCCGCGCTGAGCAGTCCCATCTTCCTATGCCTGAGTCGCCCCATGCGCCGTTCGGCCTCCATCGCGCCAGCCTGCCTGCCGTTCACGCGATGCTGAGTGTGTGGGGGCGTTTCTCGATCACACAGATCCCAGGCCGAGCGGTGCTTTCAAGTCGCCACTTCACGATCCCTTTTTTCAAACTCCTATGAATCTCCGAATCTTCACCTTGATGACCGCCTGTGCCGCGCTGCTCTGCGCCCCGGCGGCCCACGCCCAGTTTGAACTGAAAGGCGGTGCGACCAACTTGCTGGATAAACGGAAGGCGGGCGGTTCGCCGACCGTTTCCGCCGGTGGCGCGGTCACCTCGATCACCGTGCGCGGCGGTGGCAGTGGCTATCTCTCGGCGCCCACGGTCACGATTGCGCCCCCCGCCAGCGGCACGACCGCCACGGCCACGGCCACGATTACGGCCGGGGTGGTGACGGCCATCACGGTCACCAGCGGGGGCACTGGTTACACTGTCGCCAACCCGCCAGCGGTGATAATCGCGGCGCCCAAGGTGCCCAGCACCCCTCCGGTGACCAACGTCCAGTTCGCCGGGCGCGCGACCACCGCGGCCTCGTCGGGTGCTATTGGTACGGGGGCTCAAGTCAGCTTTATCAAGGTTACCAATGGCGGAAGTGGCTATACCACCCCGCCACTGGTCAACATTTACAGCGGCGGCGGCACTGGGGCGACCGGTACCGCAGTGCTCTCCGGGGGCCGCGTGGTGGAGGTGAAAATCACGGCCCAGGGCAGCGGCTACACTTCCCAGCCAGGAGTTTACTTTGACCCACCAACCTCCGGCGTGCGGGCTGCTGCGGTTGCTGGGATTGGCAGATATCCCAGCGCCTTCGCGCTCACGGGTTCCGTTACCGTCACACAGACCCAGCTGAAGCGCAGCAGTTTTGGCTATGCCTTCGCTTCCGGAGTGCCGCGCTATTTCATGGGGGATGAAATCAAGCGACCCTCCGTCAGTTGGGATGGCACGCCGCTGGCGGACAGCAATTACTGGCGGGCCCAGCCGGTGCAGCCAGGCGAGGTGTTTACCCCCGCACGCCTGACCAATACCGTGGACGGGCTCATCCAGCCGCTGCTGCCGGTGAGCAGCGTGGCGGTGACCAAATGCTCCACCACCAGCCCGGTGGTGGAAGTGACCAGCGTGCCGGCGGCCCTCACCGTCGGCGCCACCCTGCTCGGGCGCGAGGTGCAGCTCATCAATGGCACCACGCTGACGCTGTCCGGCCCGGCCAATGCCAACATCACCGCCAGCACGGTCAAGACCTTCCTGCCTTATCAGCCCTACTACTACAGCCCGCACGCGGACAAGGTCTATGCCAGCCAGACCGGCCGGGTGACGCTCACTTGGGTCTCGGCCGTGCCGGATACCTCCTTTTCCGGTGAGTCCACGCCGACTTACAAGTTCCGGCGCGAGACCTTTGCGGTTTCATCCGCTTCGCAAGTCGACCCGCGGGTGATCTACTGGACGGAGAAACGCTTTGATGGCCCGTTGGTCCGCATCCCGACCGGCCGCATCGTGCGGGTGAATCCGGTTTTCAACTCTTTCGTCCCCGGCCAAGCGGTGGAATACACCCCGGTTGGTGATACGATCAACCCGAACATCGCCGCGCCGGGTGAGTCGCGCACGCTGTGGTTCGACACGCTCTCCGGCCTGCCTGCCCTCCACGCCTACAATGCGGAGGGCCGCGTCTTCGTCGAATACCTGGGCGGCGAGATCCAGGGCCAAGCCGGACGCCATGAGTTCCTAGGTGCCGACATCGTGGAAATCCGCCGCAGCGCCGAAGTGGAGACCCTGGTGACCCCGCTGGGTGAACAATTGCGCCCCCGCGCAGGCCCCAAGGAAAACGGCGACGACCAGATGAGCCCCTCGCGGCCCAATCTCGCCGCTGGCGTAGCCGGCAAGCCGCTCTACGGCACCTTCATCCGCCCGGACGGGATCACCGAATACTATGCCGAGCGCGAGAACCTCAATCCCGACAACATGGTCCTCTACTGGATGGCGAAGTTCGACGCCTCGCTCCATACCGTCTCCGGAGGTGCCATTGCCGGCCTCGATATCTCGTGGCCGGTGGCCAAGCGGAGCTACCTCCACCAGTGGCCCACCAGCCCGGCCGACTACCAGCCGGTCAACGTCACCCAGACCGGCGCGGACGCCACCCTCGGACCGAAGTTTGAAGCCATCAGCCTGCCAAGCCTGGTGTTCCAGGACGATCCGGCGGAACTCGAGGCGAAGATCGACGGGGCAAGCCAGCGGCTGTTGGTCGAGTTCACCGGCACAAACCGGCGCAACCGCTCGCTGCTCAAGTTCAGCTCGGTGGCGGGGGCCCAATATCTGCGCTTATGGATCGAGTCGGAGGATGCGCTGGGCTCGCCCGCCGTCGCCGATGATCCCACAACGCCGACCGTCGGTGACAGCCTCCCAGCGGTTTACACCCTCAACGACCTGAATGGCGACGGCGTGCGCGACTGGTCGCCTGCGACGGCCATCGGTGCCACCACCGGCGGGCGGACCGCCGCCACCGTTGGCAGCCGCATTGAGGCTCCGGCAGGATATGAAACCGCCGGTCACATTTCCGGTGGCGATTGCTATTCCGCGGCTGCTTATGTGAATCCCCTTGGCACCGCTGGCTTTGCAGGCGGCGCTGCCGGAGCCATCATCCCGGTCAACGCCTTGGCCGGAAAGAATCAACTTTCTGTCTGGTGGTTCAAGAAAGTATCCTTTCCTGCCGCCACGAAGATCGAGCCCTTCTACGTGCCCGCCATCGCCGCGCGATACGACGTGAGCTGGCCGGCGAATCCGCAGCAACTCGTGATCGCCTCGCTCAAGGGGCTGGAAAATCCGGGGCTGACCTCCGTCCAGACCTCCGGCAGCATCTACCGCCAGCCGGATCCCGTGCTGCCGGGTTACAATCCCAACGAAGAGCACGGCCTGATCATCGATGGCAATGTCTTTGCCCTGCGCGATGATCTGAACCTCGCCACCAGTTCCCAGCCCTTCGTCCTGCTGCAATACACCGATGCCGGGGACAAGCGTCCGGCCATGCGCGTGGCCAAGGTGGTCCGCGCGACCGAGACCTATCCGCTGGTTTACGACAAAATCGCCGGTACGCCGATCAGCCCGCCCATGCCGCTGGCGCTGCTGCCGCTGCCAAAGCGGGACGATAAATCGGTGCGCAATGAAGAAGTGCCACTCGCAGGGGATACTTTGCCTCTGCTCGCAAACGGCGGGACGTCCTCTGATTACACCGCTGCCTATAACAAATTCACCTTCGAGGACCGCAAGGGAACGCATCATTTGTTCCGCGGTGCCCACGCCAAAACCAGTGCCGCCGCCGTCACCGCGAACGGACTTACCTCCGCCAGCTTTACCATCGTTCCTGGCACAAAAACCTATCACCAAACATTTCCCACGGTCACCATCAGCGGTGGTGGAGGCACGGGAGCCACCGCGGTGCCAGTGCTCACCCACCCCGATCCCTCCAGCCCCTATAGTTTCCGTATCGTCAGCGGTATTCAGATCACCAACAGCGGCACGGGATACACCACGGCACCAACCCTGACCTTTTCGGGTGGCACCCAGTGGCTCCCCGGCACCGAGACCACAGCCATTGGAAATGCAGACAATTTTTGTGTGACTTCGATCGCGGTCACCGCCAAGGGCAGTGGCTACAAGACCCCGCCCGCCGTGACGGTGGTTACGCCCGTCGGCGGAACGCCTGCCAAGGCCACCGCCGTCCTCGGCGGACTCACCCCCGCCAGCTTTACCATCACTCCTGGCACGAAGACCTTTTCCGTAGCACCCACCGTCACCATCAGCGGCGGCGGCGGCACAAGTGCCACAGCCACCGCGGTGCTTACCAGCGGTCTCGTCACCGGCATTCAGATGACCAACAATGGCACGGGATACACCACGGCACCGACCTTGACCTTCTCGGGCGGCACCGAGTTGGTCGGCGGCACCGCACCCACGGCCATCGGAAACATCGACGGTTTTGGGGTGACTTCGATCACGGTCACCGCCAAGGGCAGTGGCTACGCCGCCGCGCCCGAAGTGAGAATTGATGCACCGGTTTCCTTCGGCATGAAGTTTTACTACACCCGGCGGGCGGACTTCGATTTCCCAGCCTTTGCCCTGAGCGCGCAGCCCGCGACGGGAAGCATCCAGCCCTTCATTGCGGACATGAATGACGGGAACGGCTCTGCCGTCACCCTCACCTATCAGCCCAAGTGGCCGGACGATCCGTCCCTGCCAGCGTCGCAGTTCACAATGGTTCCGATACTGAAGATGGCGCAAACCCTGGGCAAACAGATGGGTGGCCTGCCCCAGGTGCTGGGCCAAACCAGCGCCCAGGTCCTCTACCAGCAATCGATGGCGATGAAGATGAATGCTTCGTCGGTGGCCTTGCACGATCCGATCCGCGCGAAAAAGTCAGCCATGCCCAAACTGCCCCCTGGGATCCGGACCAGCGACTACGCTGGCAAAACCTACTTCCAGGGCCTCCCGCCCCACCTGCAGAACCGCTTCTACTACGATGCCGTCCAGAAAGAACTGGTGCTCATCGGCCAGTTTGTGGATGAAATCGCAACCCTGGATTATTTCAATCTCAACCAGCTCAGCACCCAGGATGTGGTGGATCTCAAGAAACTCCTCCCGGATAACGCGGCCGATGCCGACAAGACAGCCTGGGCTGCCGCTATCGACGGGCCTATCGACGGGCTTGCGACCACCTTGGAGACTTTCCGTGAGAGTACGGCTGTGCCAGGCACCTACGTCGTCGCCAAGAGCGGTAAGGTGAAAGCAAGTGAGGAAGTGGCCGATCGCAAGGTGGGAGTTAAGGAGCGTTCAGACATCACGGATCCGGACACCGCGGTGGCTGGATATGCCCTGAGTTCCACCGGCACCGGCACCGGTTATGTGACGCTGGTGTTCGGCAACGGCAAGGCCTTCACGGATCCGGGCGATCCGGTGCAAATGCAGATCATCAAGGTGGTTCCAGATCTTTACCCCGGAGACCTGAAGGTGCTGCTTTCGTCCAACCCGCTCGATGAAAAAGTGACCGTGCGCCACAGCGGTGACTACGGCGGCCAGCCGGAGAACTTCGAGTTCCGCTACCGCTATGCCTTCAATGACAGCAGCGGCCAATCACCAGCCCGGCCGCTGGACAACAGCGATACCGTCCCTGGCTTCCCTGCCTGGATC
>JBIHZT010000116.1:0-8720 GCA_044240265.1 Luteolibacter sp.
ATCCCGCGCCGGATTTGCTGGGCGAGGCGGTTTACGGCCTGCCGGAGATCCGCACGCCGGAAATCCGGGCGGCACGCTTGATCGCCGCGCCGGGTTGTTATCCGACGAGTATCTTGCTGCCACTGTTGCCACTGCTGCGCGAAAATTTGATCCAGCCGGACACGATCGTTGCCAACTCGATGAGCGGCGTCAGCGGTGCCGGGCGCAAGGCGGACCTCACGCTGCTCTTCTGCGAGTGCAACGAAAGCGCGCGCGCCTACGGAGTGCCGAAGCACCGCCATTTGTCGGAGATCGAACAGGAACTCAGCCTCGCCGCCGGGGAAACGGTGACCATCACATTCATCCCGCACCTGGTGCCGGTGAACTCCGGCATCGTCACCACCACCACTGCGAAACTCCTCGCCGGTGTGTCACCTGACGCAGTCGGCGCGGCACTCGAAGCTGCTTATAGCGACGCGAATTTCGTCCGTCTCCTCGGCCGCGGCGGCTGCGCGGACACGAAAAATGTCACCCGCACCAACTTCATCGACATCGGCTGGCAGTACGACCCGCGCACCGGACGCGTCATCCTTATGAGCGCGGAGGACAACCTCGGAAAAGGCGCGGGCGGGCAAGCCGTGCAGTGTTTCAACCAGGTATTCGGCCTGAATCCCACTGATGGGTTGCAAAATTTTTAGGGACGGCCAGTCTTCGCCGCTTTCCCCTCAATTTCTGCTATGGACCACTCCTACACCCGGATCAAAGGCGGCGTCGGCGCGCCGTTGGGCTTCCTCACCAGCGCCGTGAGCTGCGGGATTAAAAACCCCGAAAGCAAGCGCCTCGACCTCGCGCTCATCTACTCGGAAAAACCCTGCACCTCCGCCGGCACCTTCACCACCAACCGGGTGAAAGCCGCCCCCGTCCGCGTCTCGCAGACCCACCTCCGCAAGGGCAATCTCCGCGCCATCATCGCCAACTCCGGAAATGCCAACGCCTGCACCGGCGTCCAAGGCATCCGCGATGCGAACTCGATGTGCGACGCCGTCGCCAAGCCACTCAAGCTCAAGCGCTCGGAAGTCGGTGTCGCATCCACTGGCGTCATCGGCCTGCCGATGCCGATGGTCCGCTTCGAGCCGAAATACGACGAACTCATCGACTGCCTCGGCCCGAAAAACGGCTCCAACGTCGCCGCCGCCATCATCACGAGCGACACCCACGCCAAGGAAATCGCCATTTCCTTCGACCTCGGCGAGCACCGCGTCCGCCTCGGCGGCTGCGTGAAAGGAGCCGGCATGATTTCCCCCAGCATGGCCACCATGCTCTGCTTCATCACCACCGACGCGAACATCCCCACGGAAAATCTCCGGAAAACCGTCCTGGAATGCGTGGAAGACAGCTTCAACCGCATCACCATCGACGGCGACATGTCCACCAACGACACCGTCATCGTGCTCGCCAACGGCGCGTCCCGGATGCCCTCCATCCGCCGCAACAGCACCAACTGCAAACTGTTCCGCAAAGCACTGCGCTGGCTGATGCTCGAGCTCGCCAAGGCCGTCGTCCGCGACGGCGAGCGCGTCACCAAGTTCGTCACCGTCAAGGTCGAGGGAGCCCGCACTTATCTCGACGCGAAAAAAGTCGCCGAAGCCGTCTGCAAATCCGCGCTCGTGAAATCCTCGTGGAACGGCGGCGACCCGAACTGGGGCCGCATCATCCACGCCGTCGGCTACTCGCAAGCCCGCATCCGCGAGGAGCTCGTGGACATCCACATCGGCGGGAAAGCCGCCTGCCTCGGCGGTCTCCAGGCCGAGACGCCGATGGACCAACTGCGCGAAGCCGTTTCCCATCCCGAGTTTGAAATCGTCATCAACCTCAACCAGGGCGAGGCCGACTACACGATGTATTCCAGCGACCTGTCGCCCGAGTATATCGACTTCAACCGCTCGGAATACGCGTATTGGAAACAAGCGCGCAAAGACGGACTGGTCTAAAAGTTTTACTCCGCGGCAGCCGGCACGACGAGCGTCGGCACGGTCGCCTTGCGCACCATGCCCTCCGCCACGCTGCCTAGCAGCAGCGACGCGATCACACCGTGACCGTGCGAGCCGATCACCACGAAGTCCGCGCCGCTGTCCTTGACGTGGGCTAACAGCGCATGAAGCGGACTGCCCTCCGTCATGTGGGAGGAAGCGTTCGGCACGTCCGCCTTCACAGTGGCGAGAAGTTCGTCCAGCTTTTCGGCCGCCCGGCGTTTTGCTTCTTCGTGGAAGGCGTTCATCGCCGGGAATTCATCGGGGGTGAATCCATAAGCGGTGTAGCTGGGCTCCGGCTCGACGACGTGGAGCAGCTGCAGGCCGGCTCCGAAGGATTTTGCCAGACTCACGGCCATTTCAAGGATCCCGGGGGTGGCGTTTGAGAAATCAACTGCGACGACGATGTTTTTCATGGCGTCTTAAATTAGACCCTGCCGCCTTCTGTTGTAAAGAATCATCATGAACCGCATGGAAAATGCCAAGTCCCGCGCAATCCCGGTTTGGCAATGCCCGTGTTCTCGTCCATGCTCCCTCCCACCATGATCCGCTTCCTCCACACCCGCATCCGCGTCCAGGACCTCGACACTTCCATCGCTTTCTATCAGAAAATCGGCTACACCGAGAAAGAGCGCAAGACGTCTCCCGAGGGCAACCAGCTCGCCTTTCTCGAACTCCCCGGAAACGACGTCTTTCTCGAACTGACCTGGTCCGCGGGATACAAGACGAGCTGCCCGGAAGACCTGATGCACACCGCCCTCGGCGTGCCGGACATCATCGACTATTGCGACCAAATCGAAAAAGCCGGCATCGAGATCTGGCCCTCCGGCTGGCGCGAGAAATTCTCCGGCGGCGGTCGGAAAATGGCGTTCGTCACCGACCCCGACGGCTACGAGGTGGAAATCCTCGAGCGCTGAACGTGACGCGGGCATTCCTGCCTGTTTTTCCTATTGGATTTCAGCGCCGTTTCACTTCCACGCGACGATCGCCCGTGTCGATTGTTCATCGATGATCTGAACCAAATACTCCCAATAAGCCTCTTTCTCGATGGTATCGCGCACGACGGCGGCAGGGAGAAACCGGCGCATTTCCTTCACGAAATCCAACCGCATTTCAGGCAGGGACTTGAGACCTTGCACGCGACTCCGGAGCAACTCGACAAACTCGACTTTCTCCCGCTGATGGTCGCTCACCTTGAGCGGGATTAAGTTTGTCGGAAGTTCGACACCTTGCTGCACAAGCCATGCAATGTCCCAAAGATCGCGGTTTTTGACGCGGTTTTCCCGAAATGACAGCGCGACGATCTTGTCTGCCAGAATTTCCTCGCGACTCTCAGCTTGGAGAATGAGACCGGAAGTGCCGAGATCGACGCCGTAGAGATTGCGCAACATCATCGGTCGCGGGTCGTGGCTGGGGATCGCACAAATATCGAGATGGATGCGTTGTGCCGGAAGATGCTTTTGGCCGGGCCGGGTCTCTACGGTGAGCTTCCAAGTGGAGACCTTGCCATCAGTTTTTACCGGCTCGCTCACACTCACCGGCAAGCCATAGCGGGTTTGCAGCCGGGCGGTGAGAACGCTTGCGAGTTCTGCCAGATCGCTTCGCTTGAAATCGTTTCCGCCGGTGAAACCGAGATCCTCGCTCAGCCGCGAGGAGCCGTAACAGGCGCGCAAACACGTCCCGCCGATGAAGGTGAGGCCTGCGAGCAAGCCAGCCTCGGACAACTCGCGCAGGATGTCGTGATGCAGCAGCTCCTTTTCCACGACGGGGCGCAGGGTGGTGAGATCGGATCGCGATTTCAGCGCCTCGTCCACCAGTTGGTCAAACAAGCTCACACGCCACCTCCTCGTCCACGAGTTCCATGCTTCGCCGCGTAGCCTTCATGTCGCGCAGCGCCTGCCGCACCGAAGCGCGCCAAAGATGCCGATCCGCATCATAGGTCAGCTCGCCGCCCACGTCCTCCGGTCGCTGCGCCGTATGCACGAACTCGATGTTCCCGTAGTCGCCGCAGTCCACCACATGGCTGCGCCCGGAAGTCATGAGGCTGATCCAATTCATCGGCACCTGCGAGATCACGCCCGCATCGCTCAAGACCGTCTCCAAGCTGATGTAATTCAACTCGCCCGCCCGCAGGCGCGCCGCCGCGTGGAACAGCAGATTCCCTGACGAATAATCCGGCACCGGATAGAAATAGATCCCCCGGCAGACCCGCTTCAGCAGGCCGGCCTTCGTCGCCCGTGACAAAAGCACCGCCAACTGGCCGCACCCCGGCACTGCCGCCGCCAGATCTGAGGACGCGAATACGCAATGCTCCGGTCCCGCCAGCGAGCGAAGGGTCGCGGAAAGTTGTTTGAACGGCTGCATGCCGCGACTCTACAAAACATTTCAGAAAGTGCAATTTTTTGCTGAGTCATAGCAACGGGAGGACTTCTACGCCAAACGTGACACAGGCATTCCTGCCTGTTCTTCCATCTCACCCCACCAGCGCCCCCGCCACCTCGCGGATCGCCTCATCCGTGGCGAATCCTCCGGCGGTGAGCGCGATCTTTTCTGCGCCCCGGATTTCCGCCGCAGGCAGCTCCTCCGGCGTCGCCACCACGAGTGCCGGTTTTCCCCGCCGCAGGGCGGCTTCCGCCAGCGCCTCGCAGGATGACTCCCCCGGTTCACCGACGATGACCACCCGGTCGCACACCAACAGCAGACGCTCCAGCGCCTCCTCGCGGACAGTCATCGCTGGGGAAACGGTATCCAAAAACGTCACTTTTGCATCCCGCCAGCGCAGGCGGAGTTGCTGCGCCAGCCACGATACCCGCCGCGGCGACAAGGTCGTCTGACAAACCGCACCAAACGCCGGTGAAAATACCAACCGAGCGGTATCGGTTGTATCTTCGAGAATCCGGGCACCGGAGCTGCCGCCGGAAATCGCCTGGCTTTCCGGATCCTCGTGGCGGCCGATCACCAAGGCCTGCGCTCCTTCCATCCGCAGCAAGCCCAGCGCCACCTGCGCCCGGCGGACTTGCGGCGACGTGAGATCCTCCAGCGGATATCCCGCCGCCTGCCAGTCCCGGCGCTGGCGGGAGGAAATCCCGCAGTAAGGCGTTACGATGGTGCGGAATTTGAAGAAGTCCGCTTCTTCGACATTTTCCGAGATTCCCAGCGAGGCGAGGCGGGCGCTCACTCCACCGTCCGGCATGAAACGTCCGGCAACACCAACTTTTCCGGACTTGGCGAGCAGCGCGACCCGGTCCAAGGCGGCGCGGGCGTTATCATCCATGCCCAGAGTGGCGGCGATCCGCAGCTCGGGCCTGGAGGCGGCGCGCGGCATGAAGCGCTTCTCGGCGAGGTCGCCCATCACTTTGTCATGCAAAGTATTTGGGCGCGGAGTGGGGTAAAATCGTTGCATTGCGATTCACTTTGTATCGCAAAGTAAAATCCGGGCAAGCGGATTATTTTCCCAAGCCGAGAATTTGTTCCAGAATCCCAAGATAGGCCACAAACGCGGCCCGCCCGGAGGCCGTCAGCACGTACAGCGTCTGCGGCCGCCCGTCGCCGGTGAGTTTCTCGCCCGTAATGAACTCCGCTTTTTCGAGCGTCCGCAGGTGGGTGATCAGGTTTCCGTCCGACATGTCGAGCTGCGTCTTCAAGTCCTGGAACGCCCACGGCTCCGCCCGCGAGGCGAGCAGCGTCATGATCGACAGCCGGCCCTTCTCGTGAATCGTGCGGTCAAGTTGGGAGAAATCGATCATGCCGGCAGCTCTTCGCGTCGGGCGGTGGTGACGATCAGCGCCCCGTAAATCAAGTGAAAGCCGCCGAAGGCGATGGCCATTAACCGGGAACCGTTCAAGTTCCGCATCCAGATCGCGACGTCATCGGCGACGCCGGTGATGCCGGCGAGGCTCACCACACCGAAGATCACGAACGCCCAACCGAGCCACACCATCGACTTGGGCGCGAATTCCCGGATCGCCAGCAAGGCCAGGCCGTAATGCAGAATCCACATGCAAGCCGCCGCCCGATCCTGATCCACGCGGACGAAAATCAGCCCGAGAAAACCACCGGCGATCAAGGACGGCATCACCCCGCGCAACGCCACCCGCAGACCGGGGCTCCAGAACGGCCGCTTGAATGCCAGTTTCACCCGGAAAATCTGGAACGCGTTGAAAGCGAGCACCAGCACCAGTCCGCCCAACCACCACGCCGCCCACGCCCACACGTGCCGCCCTTCCGACAGCCAGGCCGCCGCGAGCGCGGCCGCGCCGCCGATGAGCGCCGTCTCTCCGGACAAGGCGCGGAAAATCGTCGCCCGCTCCATCACCGAGCGGATCACCCGCAACTGCTCCACCGCTTCTTCCTGCGTCGTCATGCCTTGCTTTGCCATACAAAGCCGGTGGGATGCAAGATGGATTCTGCGGCACCACCCGCAAGTCGCCCGGCCAGCTTCCGTGACCCACCACAATCGCGGGCCTCACCTTGGAACTGCTCAGATCCGCGAACGGAATGATGCTGTGAGCGGGTGGCGGCGGCAGCTTTTCAGAAACTCTTCGGCTTCACGGACACGCGGTAGAAAGCGGTGCCGGAGGGTGGAAATACGAAGGATTGGATCAACGGTCTGCCGAATGAATATCCAGGATCTTTACATGACGGTCCGCATCATCGATCCAATACGTGATGGCGAAATCACCCATGATCGCGACTTCAAGACGCCGCCCGGTACTATCGTAATCCGCAGCATCGGATCGCTCCACGGGTTCTTTCCAAATCGCCTCGATGATGTTCCTGAGCGCCTTGCGGTTTCTGGCAGGCAACCGTTCAAGGAATTCAACGACTTCGATCGAAATCAACAACCGGTAGTCCATGATCAGGATTCCAACCTCTGGTCCAATTCATCCAACGTGACCCATCTCTCCGGATTCTTGTCGTCGATCTTTTCGGACATCCGTGCCCGATAGCCCGCCAAATCCTTGTGCCGCAATGAGACAAGGAACGCCGCCAACTCCCTCCTCTCATCGGCGGGTAGCGCCTGAAGCTCTGACTTGAGTTCCTGAATGCTCACAAGCGATACATTACTGGAATTTCTGGCTTTGGCAATCTCTCGTGCGAGAGATCGCAATGCACTTAATCGATTCAAAATCCCAGACAAAAGTAGATTTATACCACGACTTTCCGGTACGAATACCAAGGCGTCCGCCGCAGCGCGGGAGCGTTTTACGGAGAAGCGCAAGGATGGGGCGGGGAGGCTGTGTGGCCATGGAGCGCTAGCTGCGGATGAGGACGCAGGGGTAATCAAGTCAGCGGCGGCGATGGGATCTCGCGACGCGGGTTTTCAAGGCGATGGATTCGCCGCAGTAGGGGCAATGGAGGAAGTTCCTGAAAATGACCGAGAACGCAATATAAAGCCGGTGGCTGCCAAGAAGCGTTTTGGCGCTGCCGTGTTTCGAACAATTCTTGCGGGTGAACGTGCCGACCAGGCAGCGCGGGCAGCGGGTGCCTTGGGAGAGCCAACCGTGGCTGACGGCAACTCCGCATAACAGCACGATGAGCCCGAGGGCGACCCGCGCCGGTTCCCCCTCCATGACAAACAGGGTGTAGAGCCCCATTCCTGCCGATACCGGAATCAGGAAAAACAGCAGGGGCGTCAACCAAGCGGCGAGTTTGAAGCGGAGGACGGTCCGTTTGGAGGGAAGATGCATCGTGTGGAGTGAGGGAGCTATGGAATTCAGGGGAATCCGACGGCAGCCGAACTCAGCTCTTCCCGCCCGGATTTGCAGCAATCCATCGCCGGGCGGGAAGAGTGGTTGGTTCGGGGAGGAGGGAGTGGGAGAAGATTTGGGAAACGGGGTTCAGAACCCGCTGAAGCGGTCGCGGGTGGACAACTGGGAGAGGCTGATAGTGCCGAAGAGTTGGGTGGCGAAGACCCGACCGTCCGCACCGACCACGGTGGCGACGCCGGTGTGGGTCCAGGCGGGGTTGCGCATGGCGTAGTTGTGGTCACTGGATTTCTGCCAGAGCGTGACCAAGAATCCGGCGGTCTGGGCGTCGGACGCGCCGCGCATCGTTGAGGCGACGTTTTCGCTGGAATTGAGCATCTTGAGGCTTTTCATGGCGACGAGCGAGCGGCCTTCGGATCCGTTATGGCTGACGTTTTTTCCGTAGAGGTCGAAGGTGCCGCGGTTCTTGCGGAGGTATTCGCAATGGTCCAGAGCGAGGCGATCCAGGCCGGCGTGACGCTGGAGGTCCTTCGCGCCATGGCTGCGGCGGTAGGCATTGACGTCCTGGAAGACCTGGCCGGAGAGCGAGGAAGGGCCTTGGGCGGAGACCTGGCTTTGACGCGGCTGCGATGGCGCGGCACATGAAACGAGTGCGGCGAGGGCGCTGAGGGCGGCGGATTGAAGCAGGGGGGAGGTGATTTTCATGGGGTGTGTTGCCGGTTACACTTCCGATTACCGAATCCGCACGGCGTTGTTACGGGAAAAATTTGAATTTTTCGAGGCTTCCGCGATCCCACCGTCTCGGACAACGTCGAACCCTCCGACCACCCGATCGCCGGAGTGTCGTGGCATGATCAAAAGATTGGATCCGTTGAAAGCCGGTTGGCTCGATTGCACGGAGACCAAGGATTCCATCGATGGCTTCATCGTCGAGTGGGATAGTCGATGTTCACCACTGCGAGGGCCGGGGTGACGAGGGGGATGCCAGCCAGAGCGGCGAGGT